>JAQVNN010000131.1 GCA_028703105.1 Paludibacter sp.
ATTTTTCTATTCTGACCACCATCCCACGCCAACATCTCATCAGTAGCTGTATCCACAATGAGGTATTTATATTCGAGCGGAAAGCTGATTTCCCGAAGATCGAAACTCACTGACCAAACCGGGAAATGAGATTCATCAAGTCTGATTTTCTTCTTCACATCCCAGTTCCCAAGAAAATCCTGATTGCCCACAATAGCAAAGTGCCTGTTGGGTTCCATCTGCAAAGAAAAAAGCTGTAAGCGGAAAGTTCCCTCCTCTTTTTTTATTGAGATTGCTTCCCGTTTAAAGTAACAATTTCTGAATACCGTGCTGGCAAAAGGACTTTCGCCAAAAGAATCGCGCCAGGAATCGTGAAGGTTGACACGCTCTTTTCCTGTAGGAAGGAACAATTCACGCATATCACCTGACTCCCGGGTTATTTTCCCTGAAACATCAATTAACTCGTATTGATAATGAATCGCTGTAATTCCGTCATCAAAAACAAGCTCTTTTTTCCAGAAAAAATTTTGATCGCAGACCATTTCGTACCGGACAACACATTTCTCACCCAACTCATCCTGTTCTATTAACAGCAATTGAATGTTACTGCCCCATTGGGTGACAAAATGTATGTTGAATGTTATTAACATGCGATTTGGGATATTCTGTCTGCAAAAATACAAAAATAACAGGCATATCGACCTTTATTCAAAACGAAAATAGCTAATATATCTGAAATCGTTTGTTATACATCATTTCCATGCATAAACAAGGAAGGATGTCTAAAAGCCCGCGACTTAATAGACATCCTTCTGCGAGGTACTTGGCGGATTCGAACCGCCGTAGACGGTTTTGCAGACCGGTGCCTAACCACTCGGCCAAAGTACCCTGTGTTTTCGGTTTGCAAAGATAAACTATTTTTTTTATGTGGCAATAGGAATAAGCTCGTGCTTGCTGTTTTACTGGTATGTAAAACAACAAAAACGCCCGTAATTAACTAAAAATCAATTACAGGCATTTCTAATATTTTACAGCATTTCATCAATCACTCCTGAGGTTTTTGTCCCCTTTGTTTACCGGGAGCTCTCTGCATCAACTCCCTTTTATACGCCCTTTCTGCAGTTAGCAAACGGTTGATTGTTTGTGCGGGAAGAATTTTCTTAAGCTTCAGATAATACTTATACTGAATCTGTGCATTCTCTACCTCAAAATTAACAACAGCTTCATTAATGGCTTCGTAATTTATAGCTGTTTGGGGACTCCGGCGTCGGTTGTTCTTAAACACCTCCCTGTTTTTTCCAATTAATTCCCACAGTTCCATTTCCGTTTCCCGGAAAATGGGTTCTACTTTAACAACATCAGCTGCTGATAAAGCTGATTTTTCCTGGATGTAAGTCCATTTTCGGTTGATAATTTCTTCTTTTGAAATGCGGGGATTTCTTGTTTGGGCACTTAACTCACCTAACAAAAGCATCAGGATAGTTACAGTTAACAATTTTGTTTTCATACGATAATAACATTTTATTCTGATGATTGTTCTTCTTCTGAAGTTTCAATAACATAATAATCAAATAAAACCGACTGATCCATTTGTGACATAACATATATCTCATACAAATCAGCCTGTTTGGTTTTATTATGGTGATAGATAGCGTAAAAAAGGTTTCCTATAAGGAATAAGCCAATAAACATGGCAGCCATATACACCCACGGCTTTATGAGCTTCTTCAGTGTTGTCTGCTTCGCTGAAATCCTAAGGTCCATTTCAGCAGCAAAGTCCTCAAAATAATTTTGAGGAACTGTAAAGGGATTTTTATTCCCCATTTTATCCAGTATCGTTGATTTTCTTTCCATCTTAATCTTTGTACATTTTCTTAGACCACCATAAAACAAAAAGGTTTAAAACTTTAGCGTTAAAGTCGTTGTCATCCTGTCTGATCATTTAATGCCAATTTGTCTTCTGACAAGTATTTTTCGATTTTCTTAACTGCGTGATGATAAGACGCTTTAAGCGCTCCAACCGATGTTTGCAGGATTTTCTCCATCTGTTCATAAGTCAGGTCATCGAAATACTTCATATTAAAAACCAATCGTTGCTTTTCGGGAAGTGTGAGGATGGCCTCCTGTAATTTTATTTCAACTTCGGTGCCTGAGAAATAAGTGTCTGCATGTAACTGATTCAGCAGCATGCTTTCCAAATCATCTATCCCAGCCATATTCCGTATCCTTTTGTTCGTAAGAAAAGTAAGTGTCTCGTTGGTAGCAATTCTATACAACCAGGTGGATACCAGTGCATCTCCTCTAAAATTTGCCACTCCGCTCCACGCTTTCATGAAAGTATTCTGCAGGATATCATTGGCATCCTCATGTGACAACACCATTTTCCGGACATGCCAATACAACCGCTCCTGATACAATCGCACAAGTTTCGAAAAAACCTGTGCCTTTGTTTTAGAATCAGCCAGACCAGTCAATATGTCATTATCTTCTTTATCAGCCATTAATTAATAAAAGCAATTATCCATTATTCAGTTTAAGAACTTGTTAGACTCAACATGCAGAAAAAAGTTTAATGCAATACTGATTTCAGGTCGTTGATCTCCCCTTTATCATTCTTTCGTTTCCGGCAATATCTTTGCGAAGCTGTACATGTTGAAAAGACATTTCTTCTAACATGGTTACACAAGCTTTACCATAATCGCGGTGTACCTCAAAAAATAATTTTCCTCCGGGAATTAAATTAGACAAAGCAAACTGTGCAATTTTCCGGTAGAAAAGCAAAGGGTCATCATCTGGAACAAACAATGCTCTTCCCGGTTCAAAGTTTTTCACATGAGGCCTAATCATTTCCTTTTCCTGTAATGGAATGTAAGGAGGATTACTTACAATAATTTGATATTTTCTGTCTGATTTTTTTTCCATCAGGATATCTGTTTGAAAAAAAAACACCCGGACATTATTTTTCTCTGCGTTTTCACGAGCCGTTATTAAAGAATCTGACGCAATATCACAACCATAAACATTCGAAGCTGGGAGAAAATGTTTAAGAGCAACGGCAATACACCCGCTACCTGTACCCACATCCAACACCACGCTACCGGGTTCAGCCTCCTTTACAATCCACTCTACCAGTTCTTCTGTTTCAGGACGGGGAATCAGCACCGACTCATTCACCTTAAAATTCAGTCCGCAAAACTCCGTTTCGCCAAGCACATATTGCACGGGCATGCCATTTTTGAGTTTTTCCAGATAATTCTTTAATATTTCCCGCTGATGTTCAGAAAATATTGTATTTTTGTTAACCAGAATTTCAGTAAAATTATAGCCTGTGATTTTTGATATCAGCAAACGGCTGACAGATTGCAGCTCTACATCTGGATAAAATGCTGCAAGTTCGTCCCGAATCAGTTTTATAGCATGTTGCATAGATGCAAAGATAAGAAAAATGAATTACGAAGAAAAATACATGTATCGTTGTTTGCAACTGGCTGCCTACGGAGCTGGTTATGTTGCTCCGAATCCCATGGTCGGCGCAGTTGTGGTGCACAATGACCGTATTATTGGCGAAGGGTTTCACCAAAGATTCGGAGAGTCTCATGCAGAACCTAATGCTATTCATGCTGTAAAAGACGAGTCTTTACTTACAGAATCAACCCTTTACGTAAATCTGGAACCTTGTTCTCATTTCGGAAAGACGCCTCCCTGCGCCAACCTGATTGTGGAAAAAGGTATCCCGAGGGTGGTCGTTGGTACACTTGACCCCAATCCGAAAGTTTCAGGAAAAGGAATTGAAATTCTCAAAAATGCCGGAGTCGAAGTGGTAACAGGGATATTGGAAGATACATGCTACCAATTAAACAAACGTTTTTTCACCTGGCAAAAAGAAAAAAGACCCTATGTCCTGCTAAAATGGGCGCAGACAAGAGACGGGTTCATTGACAGGATAAGAGAAAATGCAACCACACCACCATTACAAATTTCCGACAATATGACTAAACAGCTGACTCATCGAGTCAGATCTGAAAACCAAGCTATTATGGTCAGCACCAACACAGTAGTTTTGGATAATCCTTCGCTCACCGTCAGAAACTGGTCGGGGAAAAACCCCATACGCATCGTGCTCGACCGCACCGGAAGGATTCCCCGGGATTACAAAATTTTCGATCAAACAGTTAAAACACTCGTTTTTACAGAAAATCCACACGAAAGCACAGAGAAAGTGATTTATATTCACCTGCAATTTGACGAGAACATG
>JAQVNN010000132.1 GCA_028703105.1 Paludibacter sp.
GACATTTCGCCCCGAAACACATTAAAGAACTGGGGCATTTCATCCAGGTTTGTTCTGCGGATGAACTTCCCGATCCAGGTGATGCGCGTGTCGTCCTCGGTAGCTTGTTTCAGGTCTGCATCCTCATTCATCCGCATACTGCGAAACTTATAACAATTGAAGTTGACTTTGTTGATCCCGGTACGTTTTTGGGTGAACAATACTGGTCCTTTCGAACTTAACTTAATTAGAATCCCGAGAATAGGATATAACCAAGACAACAAAAATAAAATGACCATACCTGAAAAAACCAAATCAAAGAGACGCTTTTTTATTTGATTCTCAATCAAGTCCATGGGTATTTTCTGGGGATTGATGAGGGTGATGCCATTCAGTTTATCCACATCATAATGACCCGTTTCAATCGCTTCGTTTTCGGGTACATAATATAAACGTACGCCGAGTTGGTTGCAGGTGTAAAGTAATTCTTTGTTGATGTCGCAATATGGAGCAAGTTCTTTGGAGTTTTTAATTGCAACAAACAGGACATGAATATTGTGTGTCTGAACCACATTTATGAGTTCATCACGGGTTCCGAGTACGTTATTCCCCGGTTTATCGTCGAGGTAACCCACGAACATATATTTCAGTATCGGATTAATTTTGATGATTCTTTTTATATTCTTCATGGTTGCGTTTTTACCCACTAACAACACCCTTTTTACCCGGCTGTTTTTTAGGTGATAGTATTTGATAAGCCTGAAGTAAACATAATTGGCCAGCAACTTGCTGAATATAAAGAATGCGCTGGAAATCAGAACAAAGAACCACAAATAATCAATGATGGAAAGAAAGGGGAGAAAAAAGACAGTTTCGAGTATGAAAAACAATATGCCACGTTTTAACATGCGGATTAAACGCGTTTTAAATCCTTTCTTCAGGTACAACATTTTTTTTCTGACAAAGATAAATGCCAATACCCAGGAAAAATTGGAGAGCAATAAACAAAGATAAAAATCCATGTTATGCTCAAACTGAAACCGATGTAATAAGCATGCAAAAAATAGGAAGGAAAGATTCAGCAACAGCAAATCCAACACAACAGAGATAAATTGCAATTCATTTTCTCGGGTTTTCATACATGAAATCAGTAAGGTAAAACTTTTAAAAAACCGTTACAGCATCATTTTTTATTTAAGCCGTGCAAAGATAAGTTTTTTTTAGAATGTTTACAATGTTATAGATAAATTATTAGTTAAAAATGAAATATTTTGCTATTTTTGTGGCCAGTCACCAGACCGTAGACTGTAGACCGTAGACAAAAAAAAGAACATGAAAACAACTGCAACATTCCACAACCTCAGCTTCGCCGAAGCTAAAACCTATTTATTCGCGACTTTATTTGTCGCCGGTAACATCATCCTGCCACAACTGGCGCATCTGATTCCTAATGGCGGACCGATGTTATTGCCCATTTATTTTTTCACCTTGATTGCAGCCTATAAGTATGGCATCCGGACAGGGATGTTAACGGCCGTGTTATCACCGGTCATCAATTCACTCTTGTTTGGTATGCCGGTAGCAGCCATGTTGCCTGTCATATTAATTAAATCTTCCTTGTTAGCTATTGCGGCATCGTATGCACGTCATTTTGAGGAACGCTTTGCGCGACGAAGCAACTCCTTGAAAACCTTCACTTGCTTGGTTTTCGTGGTGTTATCCTACCAAATTGTAGGTACCTTGATAGAGTGGGGCATGGTAAAAGATTTCTTCATCGCTGTACAAGATTTCAGAATCGGATTGCCGGGTATGGCGCTGCAGGTAATTGGGGGGTGGTTGATATTGTCTACAGTCAACCCTAGACCGTAGACAAAAAAATGGAAAAAAACTTCAATATTTTGCTCACTCGTTTCCGCGACATCGACATCCCGGAAGAGTTTGACATGATCGTGGCAATTGCTAACGGGGGTATTATTCCGGCGGGGATATTGAACCAGCGGTTGAACATTGAATTTCAGACCATCAAAATTAATTTACGCGACAGTGCCCAACAACCGAAATATGATATGCCGAAGCTGTTAAGTCCGGTTGACTTTGATTTTGCCGGTAAAAGAATATTGCTGGTTGATGACCGTGTCAAAACCGGCTCTACCATCGAATTTGCCAAAGAAATACTGAAAGATGCTGCTGTCATCAAAACCTTTGCTGTAAATGGAAATGCCGATTATGCGCTGTATGATGAGGCATGTTTTAGGTTTCCGTGGATTTTATAACAAAAAATGGTCTAATGTCAAACGTCTAATGTTAAAAAACATTAGACATTAGACTTTAAAACTAAAAAAATGAACCGTCGCAACTTCCTCAAATCCATTGCCCTCACGGGGGCGGCCCTCACGATCAAAGAGAGTGGGGCCACAACATTAATGTCGCAACATTTCAATTTTGCTGCCGGACAAGCTTCCGGTGCAGGAGCGTATGACCTGGTCGCTGTCTTGGGTGGAGAGCCTGTTGCCATGTTCCGCAGGGCTATTACCGAAATGGGTGGCATGGGTAAATTCATTTTGAAAGGTCAGAAAGTGGCTGTGAAGCCCAACATCGGGTGGGATAAAGTTCCGGAACTGGCCGCCAATACGAATCCGGAACTGGTACGTGAAATTGTTAAACAATGTTTCGACGCTGGTGCTTCGGAAGTGGTGGTATTTGATCATACCTGCGATGACTGGCGAAAATGCTACGTCAGCAGTGGTATAGAAGCGGCTGCCAAAGCTGCCGGCGCCAAGGTTGTGCCCGCTGACCTGGAATCTTATTACAAACCAATAGCCCTGCCCAAAGGGAAAACCATGAAATCGACCAAAGTCCACGAAGCCATTATGAATACCGATGTGTGGATTAACGTGCCCATACTCAAAAACCACGGAGGTGCCAAGATGAGCATCTCCATGAAAAATTTGATGGGCATTGTGTGGGACAGACGTTTTTTTCATGCCAACAACCTGCAGCAGTGTATCGCCGACATCAGCACCATCAGTAAAAAACCGGTGCTGAATGTGGTGGATGCCTATCGGTTAATGAAGAATAACGGACCACGTGGCCGTTCGGAAGCCGACGTTGTGCTTTCCAAAGGTCTGTTTATTTCACAGGACATGGTTGCAGTCGATACTGCCGCCACAAATTTCTTCAACCAGGTACGAGACATGCCCCTGGCGGATGTGGCACATATCGGCATTGCTGCCAAACAGCAGGTAGGGACGATGGAGTTGGATAAGTTGAAGATTAAAAGGGTGAAATTGTAGGGGCGTAATGCTTACGCCCCGTTTAAAACAATTGCGTAATATTTACGCCCCGTTTAATAAAATTATAACAAAAAACCAACCATTTGTAGAGACGCAATGAATTGCGTCTCTACAAATGGGAACCATCAACAAACAACCGTTAACAGCAGACATAATAACATGCTCAAAACAATCCGCATATCCCTCTCGTTCCTCTTCTTCTCCCTCATCGTAATCTTTTTTTTAGATTTCACGGGGGTGTTGCCGCATGAGTTTCATGCGATGGAGATGATACAGTTTGTGCCGGCACTACTGGCGATGCACTGGGTTATAATATTCGTATTGCTGGTGCTGACGGCTCTGTTCGGACGGGTGTACTGTTCCTCGATTTGTCCGATGGGCGTCTATCAGGATATCGTGGGTTGGTTGCGGAAAAAATGCACGAATAAGAAGCATAAAAAGAAATACAAATACTTGCCTGCATTGAATATTTTACGCTGGTCGTTTCTGGGTGCGACCATTGTTGCCTTCCTATTCGGGTTCTCGTTCCTGGTTGGCTTGCTCGATCCTTACAGCGCTTTTGGCCGGATGATCGTTCACCTGTTCAAACCTGCCTATTTAGCCGGAAACAATTTGTTGGCTGCTTTATTGATTCCTGTCGGTAATTACACTTTTTACAAGGTAGGCATTTATATGCTCAGTCTCAGTTCCACTGTCATTGCGCTGGCAACCTTCATTATCATCAGCATCATGGCTTGGCGAAACGGACGAATTTATTGCAATACCGTATGTCCTGTCGGCACCCTGTTGGGCTTCATCAGTAAACATGCCCTTTATCAAATTCGGTTCGATAGCGAAAGCTGTACGCTCTGTGGCAGATGCGCCCGTGCTTGCAAAGCCTCCTGTATCGATTTCAAAAATATGACCGTCGATACATCAAGATGCGTTAACTGTTTTAATTGAGATCGGAAGAGCACACGT
>JAQVNN010000004.1 GCA_028703105.1 Paludibacter sp.
AGAAACAAATCTTTTACATAAGGTTTTTCTGCCTTGTCGAGGAGAACTGTACGGGCAGATTTGCCCTGTAAAAGAGCCTCCTGATATTTCAATAAGATATCATATAAAATTTTGGCATTTTTATCACCACCAGTCTGGGCCTGTTTTTGAACTTTAGAAATACGGCTTTCGACCGTTTCAAGGTCTTTCAGTTGCAGTTCTGTATCGATGATTTCTTTGTCTCTCACCGGATTGATGCTACCATCGACATGCACGATGTTGTCATTTTCAAAACAACGTAACACATGGATAATGGCATCTGTTTCCCGGATGTTGGCTAAGAATTTATTCCCTAGGCCTTCACCTTTGCTGGCGCCTTTCACCAGTCCGGCAATATCCACAATCTCAACTGTGGTAGGTACGATGCGTTGGGGGTTGACCAGTTCTGCTAATTTATTCAATCTTTCATCGGGCACCGTGATAACACCCACATTGGGTTCGATGGTGCAAAAAGGAAAATTTGCCGCCTGGGCTTTTGCATTTGATAAACAGTTGAAAAGAGTCGATTTTCCCACGTTGGGTAATCCGACAATACCACATTGTAACGCCATTATAACTTCTATTTGAATTGGGCTGCAAAGATAGGGAAAAAAGCTGAACCATAAAATGAAGAATATCAACCAAAAATGTTTACATTTGCGATAGCATAAAAAAACATGAGCATGAACACACAAATCAAACAAATTGCCGAAAGAATCCGCGGGTTGCGGGAGGTGTTGAACATCTCTGTTGTTGACGCAGCGAATAAATGTAATATATCTGAAGCCGAATTTATAAAATATGAGTCCGGCATAAGTGATATCCCTGTCAGCTTTATTTGCCAGTTTGCTCAGTGTTTTGGTGTGGAATGCACCACGCTGATGTCTGGAGATGAACCGCGTATGTCAACCTATTTTGTCACCCGCAAGGGAACCGGTATAAGTGTAGAACGCACCAAAGCATACAAATACCAGGCGCTGGCGCACGGTTTCCGGCAGGCAAAGATTGCTCCCTTTGAAGTAACGGTTGAACCCAACGATTTACCTGTTACGTTGAACACGCATCCGGGTCAGGAATTGAATCTGGTGCTTGAAGGAACTTTGCTCTTACATATTGCCGGAAATGACGTGATACTTAACGAGGGCGACAGCATTTATTTTGATGCCACGAAACCACATGGAATGAAAGCCGGCGGCGGAAAAAAAGTCAAATTTCTGGCGGTGGTAGGGTAACTCTTTTTATCCCGTTATTCGGGATTTCGCCCCTTACTGATTAGTTTTGCCCCTGTTTTTGTGTTGATTGAATTTTTGATGTTTCCTTTGCATCGCATTGGATAATGTACAATTCATTTCACATAAAATCTAAGGTTTCATCATGCTCGAACAGTTCCTTAAGCAAACCCGTTTTTCAGATTTCGAAGATTTCAAAACCAATTACCAATTACTAATCCCCGATCATTTTAATTTTGGATATAATGTGGTAGATGCCTGGGCTGAAAAAGAACCCGATAAAAAAGCATTACTCTGGACGAATGACAAAGGGGAGTGTCATGAATTTACCTTTGCTGAAATAAAATACTACTCTGATCAGACAGCATCCTATTTTCAAGATCTCGGAATT
The DNA here is from genome assembly GCA_028703105.1 of Paludibacter sp. GTDB lineage: Bacteria > Bacteroidota > Bacteroidia > Bacteroidales > Paludibacteraceae > Paludibacter. The sequence continues at coordinate 1,639 of JAQVNN010000004.1, forward strand.
AAAAAAGGAGACATCGTAATGGCTATTCTCAAACGCCGTTATGAGTTTTGGTTCACCATCATCGCCTTGCATAAAATAGGCGCCATTATCATTCCGGCAACGCATTTATTAACCAAAAAAGACCTGGTTTATCGTAATAATGCAGCAAACATCAAAGCCATCGTTGCCGTGGGAGAAACTCCCATCATTGAACATATCAACGAATCCATGCCCGAGTCATCCTCCGTTAAAATGCTGATTTCCGTAGGACCGGTTGTGCCGGAAGGCTGGCTCGATTTTCACAAAGGCATTGCAGAAGCGCCTGCTTTTACCAAAACAGAAAAGGTCAATGAAAATTCCGATCCGCTCATCATCAGTTTTACCTCCGGAACGACAGGGAATCCGAAAATGGTGATGCTGGATCATGTTTACCCGCTGGCGCATATTGTTACGGCTAAATACTGGCATAACCTCCACGAGAACAGTCTGCACCTGACCATTGCCGACACCGGCTGGCTAAAAGCCGTTTGGGGAAAGTTGTATGGACAATGGATCGTGGGCGCCTGCGTATTTGTGTACGACCATGAGAAGTTCACGCCAGTGGATATGCTGGCTATGATAGAAAAATACCGCATCACCTCTTTGTGTGCCCCTCCCACGATCTTCCGTTTTCTCATCCGCGAAGATGTAAGTAAATATGATTTATCGTCGCTGGAGTATTGCACTATCGCCGGTGAGGCGTTGAATCCTGCAGTATATGAGCAATTCCTGAAGCTGACAGGCGTGAAGTTACGGGAAGGATATGGACAGAGCGAAACGACACTGACAATCTTTACTTCACCGTGGACCAACCCGAAGCCGGGTTCCATGGGACTTCCCAATCCGCATTACGACATCGATTTGCTGACATCGGACGGCCGTACCGCCGAAGCCGGAGAGCAGGGCGAGATTGTTATCCGCACCGATCGACAATATCCGGTTGGACTGTTCAAAGGCTATTACCGCGATGAAACCCTGACGAAAGAAGCCTGGTACAACAATATCTACCATACCGGCGATGTGGCCTGGCGCGATGAAGATGGGTTTTTCTGGTTTGTAGGCCGTACTGATGATGTTATCAAAAGTTCCGGATACCGCATTGGTCCGTTTGAAGTCGAAAGTGCCCTGATGACACATCCAGCCGTGGTTGAATGCGCCATTACCGGAGTTCCTGACGAAATCCGGGGACAAATCGTGAAAGCCACCATCATCTTAGCCAAAAACTACAAAGCCAGTGAAGCATTGATAAGAGAAATTCAGGAGCATGTTAAAACCGTTACAGCACCTTATAAGTACCCGCGCATCATCGAATTTGTAGAGGAACTACCCAAAACCATCAGCGGGAAAATCAGGAGGACGGAAATCAGGGAAAAGGATTGGAAGGGGTAATAATAAAAGTTACCATGTGCAGGTTTAGAGGGGGTTGCTTCTCTACGCTGAACAAGAGTTAATGTATCAATATATCAATAAATTAATCTTCTGTGAATTTTGTTTTTTAATCTTTAAATTTTAAACACATGAATAAAACAATTATTTATTTCTTACTGATGTCCCTGCTGATATCCTGTAACAAAAAAAATGACGTTTCGAATTGGAGTGACAGTCAAATAAACGATTGGTTCAATCAATCGGGATGGGTGCAATTAACGATGAAGCCAGATTCAAGTATTAACAAACGACTATTTGTAGAACAAAACATATTGAATCCTACAAGTTGGGAAGCTGCGCTGAAGTTTTTGAAGGAAAGCGATTTCAATTCAATGGAATTGGGTCGGTACGAACTGGCTGATGATGGAACCTATGCGAATATTGAGGAATATGCGACAAAAGATACGGCACATTTTGAAGCACACAAAAAGTTCATTGACATTCAGTATTTAGCAAAAGGGAAAGAATATGTTTATGTTACTCCTGTTGATCACGAGAAAAACAAGGAAGTTACTCCTTATCATGAAACCAAAGACATAGCGTTTTTTGATGAGGATAACTATACAAAACATTTATTGTCAACCGGAAACTTTCTGGTTTTATTCCCATCAGAAGGTCATAAGCCTTGTATGAAAGTAGATAGTAATGAAGTAGTGAGGAAAGTGGTGGTGAAGATACCCGTAAAAATAAATTAACCACTAATCATTGACCACTAACCACTAAAAACAACTATCTTTGCCCCTCAAAAATAAAGTTTGTGGAACAAAAGAAACTAACAGGACACCTTGCCTTGCTGCTGACAAATATATTTTTCGGAGTCAATAATCCGGTTGCTCGGATGTTGATGCCTGAGATTTTACATCCCATGGTACTCACGTTCTTCCGTTTCGCAGGAGCCATGGTGTTGTTCTGGCTGACATCGCTGTTTTTCAAACGCGAACAAGTACCGGCGAAAGATGTGTTGCTGCTGTTTTTTGCTTCTATATTCGGACTCACGCTCAATCAGTTGCCTTTCTTTGTGGGCTTATCTATGACTTCTTCTATTGATGCTTCTATCGTGGTGACGATGTTGCCCATCGTGACGATGATATTATCGGCTATCATCTTGAAAGAACCCATTACACAACTAAAGGCAATCGGCGTAATTGTGGGTGCTTCTGGCGCATTAATTATTGTTTTCAGCAGCCAGTCTGTGGATACCGGCAATAGCAATATGATCGGCAATATCATTGTTTTTCTTGCCGTTATTTCGTTTGCGCTTTATCTTACCCTTTTCAAAAATCTGATTATCAAATATCATCCGGTAACGGTCATGAAATGGATGTTCCTTTTTGCAACCATCACCGATTTACCTTTTTGTTATTCATTACTGACAGAAGTGAGTTTTACTGATTTATCACACTCTACCTGGCTGGCAACCGCTTATGTCATCGTGCTAGCAACTTTCCTGAGCTATATTTTAATCCCTATCGGGCAAAAGGCGGTTCGACCCACCACCCTGAGCATGTATAATTACGTGCAACCCATCATGGCTTCGTTGGTGGCAGTGCTGATAGGCATTGACAAGTTCGGATACCACCAGGCACTTTCAGCTGTGTTGGTGTTTTCCGGGGTTTATATCGTTACACAAAGTAAATCGAGGGCGCAGTTAGAGGCCGAGAAGCAAGCAGGAAAATAATTAATTAATAAAATAAAACAACCGCCAGAAAACGAGAGACCTTAATCGCGAAGCGATTTCGACACGAGTTTCTGGCGGTTGTTTGTTTAAAAGAAAAGAGACGCACCGCCGTGCGTCTCTACCATCATTTTACGCTATCTTATACTTATCCACTTGCTCCACATCAAAATTCTTGATGAAAGTAGCATGTTTCCTGACTTCAACTTCTGCATAACGCTGGTAAACCTCTGCTGACTTACGGAACATGTCATCGCGGCTGGCATCAATGATGAGCAGGTAAGTCATGATAATGTGACCGGCCATTTCAACCAAACGACGTGCCTGGAAGTCGATGTATTCCGGATTTTTGGTTTCAGTAACACGATTTGTCGAATTCTCCAGCAAAGTGGTCATGGTAATCAACTTTTTCCGCAAAGAATGAAACTCCGGATTAATTTGTTGAACTTCGTAATGCCTGATTTGTTTGAGGTAGTTTCCAGTGGTGATGTGGCGGATGGCCGCTACGGTCTGCAACTGGGAAGTTCCCTCGTAAATCGTCAGGATACGGGCATCGCGATAGATGCGCTCACAGGCATAATCTTTCATGAAACCCGAACCTCCGTGCACCTGGATGCTATCGTAGGCGTTCTGGTTGGCAAATTCGCTCGAGAACATTTTGAGTACCGGCGTAAATGCATCAGCTAATTTCTGATACTCTTTGTAGTCGGCACGTTCCTCCGGTGTCAGCTTGCGGGTTGCTTCGATAGCTTCGTACGCTTTATAAACATCCACAAAACGGGTGGTTTCGTACAACAAGGCACGAGAAGCATCCAGTTTGGCTTTCATCAGCGAAATCATTTCGTACACAGCCGGAAATTCAATGATGGCTTTTCCGAATTGTTTACGTTCTCGTGCATAAGCAATGGCTTCATCGTAGGCAGCCTGAGAAACACCAACCGATTGTCCACCTACTCCCAGACGGGCACCGTTCATCAGCGACATCACATATTTAATCAGACCCATCCGACGGGTTCCCACTAATTTGGCCGGCGTGTTGGTAAATACCAGTTCGCAAGTTGGAGAACCTTTGATACCTAATTTATTTTCGATACGACGCACTTTGATGGTGTGGTCGAAGTTATTATCAGCCACGAAATACGACAAACCACGTCCATCGGTCGAACCTTCTTCCGAACGGGCAAGTACCAGTTTGATATGCGCATCACCATTGGTAATAAAGCGTTTCACACCATTGAGGTACCATACGCCATCGTGTTCGCTGTACGTAGCTTTGAGTTGTACAGCCTGCAAGTCAGAGCCAGCATCCGGTTCGGTAAGGTCCATCGAGCAGGTTTCGCCCTGACAAACACGGGGCAGGAATTCAGCCTTGATGTTTTCATCAGCAAATTCGGCGATGGTTTCGGCACAGTCCTGCAAGCCCCAGATGTTGGCAAAGCCTGCATCGGCGCGTGATACCATCTCACCACCCATGATGTAAGGAATCAAGGAGAAGTTGAGACCACCATATTGACGTGGCAGTGACATGCCGTACAAGCCGGCTTGCGCCAGTGCTTCATGGTTTTCCTGTGTGCCACGCGCGTATTTTACACGGTTGTTGATTACCTGCGGGCCTTCATGGTCCACACTTTCAGCATTCGGAGCAATGATTTCGGCACTAATTTCACCGATAATCTCCAATACTCTTTCGTAATTGTCAATGGCATCTTCAAAATCACGCGGTGCGTAATCATACTGATCTTTTTCAACAAAATTCTGTTCCTTCAGGGCAACAATCTTTTGCATCAACGGATGCGAAAGCTGGAATTTTAATGCCGGGTTGTTATTGTAGTAGTTCATTTTTTTGGAAAATATTTTATTAGTAGTTGGTAGATAGTAGTTGGTAGTTGGTAGTTGGTAGTTGATTATGTTGTATTTTTGATTATTCCGTTACTGTATGCGTTTAATAATTTTGAGATGCTATCGATTTTATTTATTAAAGTTTGAAATGTCTCAATTTTTATGTACTCTAAATCTTTTATTAGAAAAATGTAATATCGGCACTCTCCGGCAGAACCGTAAGCTATGTTGTAAAATCTAAGTTTATCTTTCGCTCCGGTTTTTCTGTATCCCTCAGCTATATTAGCAGGAATTGACATGGCTGCTCTTTTAAGTTGAGAAGTTATTCCAAATAATTCTTCTTTTGGAAAACTTTTACTTAACGAATAAACCTCCAAAACAAACTCATGAGCCAATTGCCATAAATGCAATTGTTCAAAATTATAAGTTTTCATAATTATCAGGTTAAAAATAAGGTAGATTCTTTAAAACACTTTTTATCTCTTCTACCAACTACTATCTACTATCTACTATCTACTATCTACTAAAAATTAATTACTTCGAATTTTTCTTATAATATTTAATCATTTTCGGAATCACATCTTCTACTGTTCCGGTAATCACATAATCGGCGATAGTATTGATCGGTGCATCCGGATCACTGTTGATAGCGATGATCATGGAGCTGTCCTGCATCCCGGCGATGTGTTGGATCTGTCCGGAAATACCACAGGCGATGTAGAGTTTCGGACGAACCGTGGTTCCGGTCTGACCGATTTGTCTTTCATGTTCAGCCATGCCTGAATCGACAGCTGCACGTGAAGCTCCTACTTCGCCTCCGAGTACAGCAGCCAGGTCATACAGCATTTTGAAGTTTTCTGCGCTTCCCATGCCGTAACCTCCGGCCACGATGATAGGTGCAGCTTTCAGATTTACTTTCGATTTTTCCATGTGACGTTCAATTACTTCAATCACGAAATCGGTATCGGAAACATAGTTGGAAACGTCTAACTTAACAGTTTTACCAACATGTTTCGCATTGCGGATTTCTTTTTTCATCACCCCTTCGCGGACGGTAGCCATTTGCGGACGGCAATCCGGGTTCACGATGGTAGCAACGATGTTTCCTCCGAAAGCAGGGCGAATCTGGTACAACAGGTCATCATATACTTTACCTGCTTTCTTGTCTTCATAAGTACCAATCTCGAGTGCGGTACAGTCGGCTGTTAAGCCACTGAATAAGGCTGATGAAACCCTGGGACCCAAATCACGTCCGATTGAGGTTGCACCCATCAGGGCAATTTGTGGTTTTTCTTCTTTGAAAAGATTCACTAAAATGGAAGTATGTGGTAGTGTCGTATAAGGTGACAGACGTTTGTCATCTGCCAGATACAAAGTATCGACGCCATAAGGGAAAACCTGCTCCCCGATTTTATCCAACTGATAACCGGCTGCAACAGCTTCGAGTTTGCATTGCTGCTTATCGGCCAGTGTACGGCCTTTTGTAAGCAGCTCCAGACTAACATCAGCAACGATGCCGTCTTCAATTTCTAAATATACAAATATGTTGTTCATTGTTTTTTCTTTTTGGTCTGATGACTGATGTCAAAAGTCTAAAGTAAAAGACGGTTGATTATTAACCAATCGTATGATTTGCGATTAACTCTTTGATTAACTCTTCGATTTCACCATCCGCAGGCGTTAAGCGTTTGCTTTCTTTGGCAGTAAACACAACACTTTCGATTTGTTTTACCTTGGTGGGCGAACCAGAAAGTCCGAGCCACTGCGGTTCATGTTCAATATCGGAAGCGCCCCACTCAAGAATATTGAGGTAAGGGTGTGTTTCATATAAATCGGTGTAATCAGTAGAAGAAGCCTGACGCTCACTAACCGTTTTGGCGTTTTTGTATTTCAGCGTAAGTTTGGCATGGCGTGGGCGACAGTTGGCGGCAGAACCATTCACGGTTATCACCATAGGCAAAGCACCTTTAACCACCTCCACTCCCCTTTCGAGGCGGCGTTTCACCGTGATTTCTCGTTTTGAAAAATCGAGGATTTCTTCTGCGTAGGTGATTTGTGGTAACCCAAGCTTTTCTGCAATTTGGGGACCAACCTGTGCAGTATCCCCATCAATCGCCTGACGACCACAAATAATGATGTCCACTTTGTTTATTTTACGGATGGCAGCAGCAAGAGCATAGGAAGTTGCAAGGGTATCTGAACCGGCGAATTCACGTCCGCTCAACAAATAACCTCCGTCGGCTCCACGGTACATACTTTCACGGATAATTTCGGCAGCACGGGCAGGTCCCATGGTCAGCACATGAACCTGTGCACCTTCAATGGTAGATTTCAAACGAAGTGCCTGTTCGAGTGCGTTCAAATCTTCAGGATTGTAGATAGCTGAAAGTGCGGCACGGTTAACCGTTCCATCAGCTTTCATGGCATCTTTCCCAACATTACGCGTATCGGGCACTTGTTTTGCAAGCACAACAATATTAAAACTCATTTTGCGTATTATTTTGGTTAATAAATAAAATTATTTCTTTTTAATGAACAGGCTCCAATTTCGCCTAAAAGGAGAGTGTTTACCGGTTTATAAAAAACACGCACAAAAATAGCAGTTTTTGTTGAACATGCAACAAAAACCTGCACAAAATTTTGATACTGTGCAAAAAAAGTGTTGTTATAAATCAATTTAAGGAGAGATTCCTCGCAATGCTACTAATAACATATGATCAGACGCTTCCGTAGGAAGCAAAGTATAGTAACCAGTAAGCTTGCTTACTGGGTTTTAGCGAACACACTACCATATGGAGCTGCTGTAGGCAGCGACACCTAAGTGAGCAAGAGTTGGCTTCTTCCAGAAGCCGTAGTTCAGGGGTATATTGTGTTCCAGCCAGTAAAAACTGGCTGGTTACTAAACTTCGCTGCCTATGTGTGCAATTGAAGATTTTTGAAGCGAAACAACAATGTTATTATTGCTTTATACCACAATATTACGGTTACGACCCGGAATGCCATATAACTCCTAAACTATTTGGGACTTCATAAAAACAGCGCGGGACTTTTCACAAAGTCCCGCGCCGTAAATAGGTATTAGTTTTTTTAAGGTATAAAAAAGATTGTGTTGTTTAGTTAACGCTTGCAAAGAAAAGCTGAATTTTGTTTTAAAACAAGTAAAAAAATATGTTTTATAACCTGTTTTTAGCGTTTTATGCTTAAAAACATACTTTTTTAATAAAAAACACTAAATATATAGTTTTACAAAAAAGCTGTATCTTTGTTCAGCAAAATAACATGCAATGATACAAAAAATTTCATTATTTCTGATAGCTGCTTTGTTTTTCTCATGCAGACAGCAAGCCAAACCAGTAGTTTCATCTGAAGTACCGGTTATCGTTCCTGCATTTTCTGCTGATTCGGCATACCATTACATACAAGGTCAGGTTAATTTTGGCCCGAGGGTACCGAATACGAATGCCCACAAGGCTTGTGCTGAATATTTAGTTGCGTCGCTTCAACGTTTTGGTGCGAAAGTGACAGAGCAAAAGGTAAAACTAACTGCTTTCAATGGGAACACATTGGATGCTAATAATATTATTGCTTCTTTTAAACCGGATGAACCACAACGAATTTTACTTTTTGCACACTGGGATAGCCGACCCTGGTCGGATCATGATCCGGATCCGAGAAACCATAACAAACCGGTGCTGGGTGCGAACGACGGGGCAAGTGGTGTTGGTGTGTTGCTGGAAATTGGCCGTCAGATTGGGTTACAATCACCTCATCTGGGAGTAGATATAATATTTTTCGATGCGGAAGATTATGGCGCTCCGGAGGATTACAGGGGTAACAGTACTGATTCGTGGTGCCTTGGTTCACAATATTGGACAAAAAATCCGCATGTCAATGCCTACCGGGCAAAATTTGGTATCTTGTTAGATATGGTAGGAGCAAAAGGGGCCAAATTTTATCGCGAGCAAGTTTCCGACTATTATGCACGAAATATCGTGGATAGAATCTGGAATACAGCGACTAACCTGGGTTTTGATAAGTATTTTATCAACAGGTCGGAAGGTTCTATAACGGATGATCATTTGTATGTCAATCAGATTGCCGGGATTCCCAGCGCTAATATTATACAGTATGACCCACAAAGTGAAAAAGGTTTTGGATATTACTGGCATACGGTAAACGACAACATGAGTAACATCAATAAGGAAACTTTGTTTGCTGTAGGTACAACGGTGATGCATGTGATTTATAATGAACAATGAAATACAAAAAGATTGCAGTAAAAATCGGAAGCAATGTCCTGACCAGAACTGACGGGACTCTGGATGTTACCCGAATGTCGGCTTTGGTGGATCAGGTGGCAGCTTTGCATAAAAAAGGAGTAGAAATCGTATTGATTTCATCAGGCGCTGTGGCTTCAGGAAGAAGTATCATGGGCGTGTCGAAGAAAATGGACGTAGTTGATCAACGGCAACTTTTTTCAGCGGTAGGGCAGGCAAAACTGATTAACCATTACTGGGATTTGTTCCGGGAACATGGAATTACAGTGGGACAAGTACTCACCATGAAAGAAAATTTCAGTAGTCGCAGGCATTATCTCAACCAGCGAAACTGCATGCAGGTTATGCTCGAAAACAAGGTGATTCCGGTTGTGAATGAGAACGATACCGTATCAGTTTCTGAATTGATGTTTACGGACAACGACGAATTATCGGGTCTGATTGCCTCTATGATGGATATGGAAGCGCTGATTATCCTGAGTAATATTGACGGTATTTTCAATGGTTCACCTGATCATCCGGATTCGAAAGTCATCCGTGAAATCAGGAAAGGAGAAGATGTGTCTGATTTTATTCAATCTTCGAAATCATCCTTTGGAAGAGGAGGTATGGCAACCAAAACCTCTATTGCCCGCAAAATTGCTGATGAAGGAATTGAAGTGTATATTGCCAATGGAAAAAAAGAAAACATCCTGATTCAGTTATTAGATAAAAAAACGGATGTGGTTTGTACGCATTTTGTTGCTTCATCGGAGACCGTATCTTCTGTAAAAAAATGGATAGCTCACAGTGAAGGCTTTGCCAAAGGCGAAATTCACGTGAATGAAAATGCCGCCAAAGCGCTGACCGGAGAAAATGCAGTGAGTTTACTTCCTGTAGGGGTAACTACTATTTCGGGAGAATTTGAAAAAGATGATATTGTAAAAATCATCGACGAAAACGGGAAATCGCTGGGTATTGGCAAAGTGCAGTACGACAGCGAAAAAGCCCGCGAGCTAATCGGTAAAAAGAATCAAAAGCCGATTGTGCATTGTGATTATTTGTATTTGGAATAACCAATTACTGATGAATTGACAAGTAAATAAATGTCTTATGAACTGGAAACAAACCTCCCTCATCGCTTCGCGCACATTAAATTTAGTAACCGACGAAACCATCAATCAGGTATTACTTGCCCTGGCTGATGCTGCCGTGGCAAAGACCGGTTATATACTGAGCGAAAATGCTAAGGATCTTGCTATAATGGACCGATCCAATCCAATGTACGACCGCCTGTTATTAACCAAAGAAAGAATTGAAGGCATCGCAGCGGATATCCGGAATGTGGCAAACTTACCATCTCCTCTTGGAAAAGTAAAAATGGAGATTGATCGTCCCAACGGTATGAAAATCACCAAAGTCAGCGTGCCCTTCGGAGTAATCGGGATTATATACGAAGCGCGTCCGAATGTCAGTTTTGACGTGTTTTCCCTCTGTCTGAAATCGGGCAATGCCTGTATTTTGAAGGGCGGAACAGATGCTTATAATTCGAATAAAGCCATTGTTGAGCTGATTCAGAAAGTGTTGACAAAGTATGGTTTGGATAAAAACATCGTAGCCCTGCTTCCCGCAGGAAGAGAAGCCACCGCTGAACTGATGAATGCCGTGGGTTATGTGGACTTGATTATCCCGCGGGGAGGAAAAGGACTTATTGAGTTTGTCCGTGATAATTCACGTATTCCGGTGATTGAAACGGGCGCCGGCATTTGTCATACTTATTTCGATGAATTCGGGGATGTTGAAAAAGGAAAATCTATTATCTTTAATGCTAAAACACGGCGTGTAAGTGTGTGCAATGCCCTGGATTGTCTGGTGATTCATGCTTCCAGACTCGAAGATTTACCTACATTATGTGCAAAATTAGCTGAAAAAAACGTAATTATCTACGCCGATGAACCGTCTTATGTAATGTTAGAGCATAAATATCCATTTTTAGAACATGCCCTTGGGGAAAGTTTCGGAACAGAGTTTTTAGACTATAAAATGTCGGTTAAAACAGTATCATCCATAACGGAAGCCGTTGAGCACATTTCCATTAACAGCTCCAAACACAGCGAATGCATCATCAGTGAAAACGAACAAAATATTCAGTATTTCGATAAAATGGTCGATGCAGCCTGTGTTTACACCAATGTTTCGACGGCATTTACCGATGGAGCACAATTTGGCCTGGGAGCTGAAATCGGTATCAGTACTCAGAAAATGCACGCACGAGGACCGATGGCATTAGAAGAACTTTGTTCCTATAAATGGATCATAAAAGGCGACGGACAAACCCGCTTTTAAACCCATAATTTCAACATTCACAGCATTGTAATTAAAAAAAAAATCGATTTTTTTGCATATTCGGAAATATTTGTTTTCCTTTGTCGCTGAGAATGATGCGTAAAATATCGCATGGTTATTTCTGACTCTTACCTTTCAGGCAGATTTTGTTTTAACCAATACGTTTGTTTATGCTGTTCTTAAAAGGTTTATTTATTCATTTTATTTTTTATTTTTTATGAACATTTATGTAGGTAACTTAAGTTACAGAGTCCGTGAAAATGACCTGCAAGGGGTTATGGCCGAATACGGCGAAGTTCAATCTTGCAAAATTATCAAAGATCGCGAAACAAACAAATCAAAAGGTTTTGCCTTCGTTGAAATGGATGATGCAGGAGGCGAAAAAGCAATTGCAGAATTAAACGGGGCTGACCTGGATGGTCGTACCATGGTAGTTAAAGAAGCCAGACCAAAAGCTTAACAAACTTTCTGATTCAGGAATTAAACTTCTGTTGTCCTATGTGATAGCAGGAGTTTTTTAGTTTTATACCCACTCCACAGTATCATTATTTACAAACATTTATTATATTTGCGCCAAATAACCTGTATGGGTTATAATTCCATATAATAACCTACGAAGGTTATGAGTTAACAAAATAATCTGTAGAGTTAATTATAAAATAAGATATTATAGACAGTTAAATTATTCAAAATCAACAGCAAGATGGAAACTTATGCCGTCATAACCGGCGATTTAGTAAAGTCGCGTAAAATCAGGAATGAAGATGTTGAGTCGGTGATTGAATCATTAAAAGAATGTTTTTCGGATATCAATCATTTTCATTTAAACGGGAAAGGTAAATTTGAACTTTACAGAGGCGATAGTTTTCAATATTTGATTCCTGAGCCTCAAAAAGCATTGTTAATCGGGATCATAATCCGCGCAAAACTGCGCACTTATGAACCAAAATACAACAATTCTTCTCAGAATAAATCCAAAAAACCAATAAAATACGCCTTCTCGGATGCCCGGATAGCAATAGGTTTAGGCAATATGAGTTATGATGCAAACAAAGTTACCGAGTCGCAGGGTGAGGCATTTGAAAAATCGGGAAAAGCATTCGATAAACTTGGAAAAAATAATGATCGGTTGTTAATTGCCACATTCAATAAAGAAATAAACGAGGAGTTGGAAACAGAATGTTTACTTGCCGATGCCATCATCAGTAAGTGGACCGCAAGTACTGCAGAGGCAATGTATCATCATTTATTGTATGATAAAAATCAATATGAACTATCGGAAATACTTCGTATCACACAACCGGCAGTACACAAACGGCTCAGTGTTTATGGAAATCTAAAGAGTATTCAGTCATTTATAAATCGCTATAATTGTCTAATTAACACAATCTGATACTATGAATCCTATGAATTTTGATCTGTTATTGCGCATTTTGGTAGCCCATTTTATTGCGGATTTTGTTTTGCAATCAACTACCATGGCGAAGAAAAAAGATAAATATGGTGTAAAATCGACTTACTTTTGGTTTCACATAGGGATTCATGTGCTGATATTAGCACTTATTCTTTGGAATTATCATTTATGGCCGGTATTATTGGGTATTAGCGTTGGACATTTCCTGATTGATGCCATTAAAACAAGAATTGCCAGAACATCAACGTACGTTTTTATAGTTGATCAAACATTACATGTTGTGATAATTATTGCTGTGTGGCTCGTATATACCCAACAACAAGCTCTGTTAGTTGAGAAAATATCTGAACTGGTTTCTAATCAAAAAATTTGGGGAATAATACTGGCCTATACGCTTGTCACTATTCCTACGGGCGTATTTATTGGTAAAGTAACCGGGAAATGGGCAAAAGAACTCGAAAAGCATCCCGATGCAAAAAAGAAAAGCGGATTAAATAGTGCGGGTAAATGGATTGGCATTTTAGAACGGATACTGATTATCACTTTTATTATTGCCAATGAATTTGGTGCCATAGGTTTTCTGTTGGCTGCAAAATCGGTATTCCGGTTTGGCGACTTAAACAATGATTCAGAACACAAAAAAACAGAATATATCATCGTTGGTACTTTATTAAGTTTTGTATTTGCCATCGGAATAGGGTTGATGTATAAGGTTATTTACATGTAAATTTGAACTATTCACAGATGTAGAAAAAGGTAAAATTCAATTTTTTTGATGAATTGGTTTTAGGACAGGTATTGAATTTATTAAGTCATGAAAATTAAAGGGTTATTGCACAATTCCAATTTAGGTTCGAGAATTCTCCAGTTAACTGGAGTTTCGTTGTTTTTCATGTTGTTGTTTTCCCTGATTTCGCTCTGGATAACACAGGGTGACTTGTCGGACATCAATTCAATTAAACTAGCCCAGTTTATGCAATCACTGGGTCTGTTTGTAATACCGCCTTTTTTGTTGGCTTACCTGTGGAGTGAAAAACCGCTTCAATACCTTCGAATAGACAGCAAGCCCCTATCTAAAGATGTTATACTGGCTGTAATCATCATGCTTTCTGCTGTTCCGGCGATAAATTTGCTGGGAGAGATTAATCATGCCTTTCCTTTCCCCGATTCTTTATCCTGGTTTGAAAATCAACTCGTTGATCTTGAAAAAAGAGCGGAAGACCTTACCCTCAGAATGCTGGACGTTGATAACCCGACCGGTTTACTGATTAATCTCGGACTAATCGCAATTATTCCGGCCGTCGGCGAAGAACTTTTTTTCAGGGGAATCATTCAACCGCTATTGCAGAACAAACTCAAAGCCCATGCTGCAGTCTGGATTACAGCCATTATCTTCAGCGCCATTCACCTTCAATTCTTTGGCTTTATTCCCCGCATGCTGATGGGGGCTTTGCTCGGGTATCTGTTCTTGTGGACAGGCAATATTTGGGTGCCGGTTGTAGCACATTTTACCAACAATGCCGCAGCGGTGCTGTTTTACTATTTCAAAGGAGATGGAGCACATGCTTTAGATCTTGAAAACATCGGAAAATCAGAAACGTATTTTGCCGGCATCATCAGCATGGTATTGGTATTGCTGCTGATTTATTATTTCAGAAAGCAGACAAAACGCTTTTCAGCAGTATAGCTGTCAGAGTTATATTGTTCTTCTCTCCCTAACAATCATCAGCGCTTCGTCTTTGATGTCTTCCGGAAGTTCAATTTTCCGGAGTTGCAAACTGCGCAGCCATCCGGCGACATCGCTTTCTTTCAGGGTGTAAAAAACGTCCGCAAGCTGGTTTCTCTGAAATTCAGTATAGGAAAATGGATTTGTATCTGACAGTTGATCCAGTTCTTCATCGTCATAATAAACAATTTCACAATCCGGATTAAGAAGAGAGTCGCGTTGACATACCTCATGCGCACCACAACATTCTTCATCCACTTGTAAGGTAATTTCAACCTCTTCCTGTTTTTTTCTTCTGTTGAGATAAGTGAACAACATCAACAGCCCTGCTCCGGCAATTAAAAGTATAATAAGTACCCACATTTATATAAAATTTTATTGAAACCTGTCAGGTTTAAAAACCTGACAAGTTTGTCGTAAAATAAAATCACCGCAAAATTACGTAATTGTAGTTGAAATTAGCTATTTTTGTACGTTAAAAATACAATAGAAAGGCTATTTTCCAGTTTTAGACAAAGGGGTTGCCGTCGTCTCTGAAACCTGTAAAATCAACTTTATTTTGAAGCAAAAACACCTGTATATTTGTTGCACGCTGGCATTACTGCTCGTAATTTCGGGATGTTCCATGAATAAGAACACCTGGACCACCCGGACTATTCAGTCGGTCAATACCCGTTTTAATGTTCATTTCAACGGGAAGGTCAGTTACGATGATGCTATCAAAGCCATCCATGAAGCCAATAAAGATGATTATGGTCTGGTTATTCCGATGTATCCCATCAGCAATCATGAGAATGCCGCTGCCGGAACCAGTCAGCTGAACAGAGCCATTGAGAAATGCCGCAAAGCCATCAAAACCCGTTCGATCAAGATCAAACCGGAATACAATCGCCGTAAAGCAGGCAAGAAGGGTTACCGGGCTTTCACGAATCAGGAAGAATACAATCCCTTTATGGATGAAGTGTGGTTATTGCTCGCGAAAGCTGAGTTTCACAAAGCCGATTTTCTCGGTGCAGTGGGGACCTTCAACTACATTGCCCGTCATTTCAAAGAAAATGAAGAATTGGGCATGACCTGTCAGTTGTGGGTAGTTCGTTCTTATGCAGAAATGGGATGGATTTATGAAGCGGAAGATATGCTGAGTAAGCTGAATCAGAAAAATTTAAAAGGCGATAATGTAGGGTTATATGCATCGGTTTATGCTGATTTGTTGTTAAAAAAAGCACAATACCGGGAAGCTATACCTTTCCTAGAAATGGCATTGGAACGGGAAAATGATAAGGCACTGAAAATCAGATTTTCTTATTTACTGGCTCAACTGTATCAGCAAACCGGGAATAAGCAGAAAGCCCATGATGCTTATTCAAATCTGATTAAAAAAAATCCGCCTTACGAAATGGCTTTCAATGCTACCATCAGCAAGGCGGGATTGTTCCTGGATAATATGCAGAATATTCGCCGCGAGTTATTGAAAATGACCAAAAACTTCAACAACAGGGACTATCTGGACCAGCTTTATTACACCATCGGGAAATCTTATCTGCATGACAAAGATACAGTCAAAGCGCTGAATTATTTCCATGAAGCAGTAGATAACAGTACCCGGAATGGAATTGACAAGGCGGTGACGTTGATGCTGATGGGTGACCTGTATTATGCAAAGAAAGCATATGTGAAGGCACAGCCTTGTTATGATGAAGCATCCAAAATTATTACCATCGACCATCCGGATTACCCACGTGTATTCAAAAGAGCGGAAGTACTTTCCGAACTGGTTGTGCAACATGAGATGGTGGTATTACAAGATAGCCTGCAAAAGCTCTCGGCCATGTCGGAAGCAGACAGACTGAAAAACATCAATGCATATATAGCCAAACTGGAACAAGAGGAAAAACTAGCCGTCGAAAAAGAGGAGAGAACGAGGCAGTTGCAGGAGGAAAATCAGGAACGAGCGGGTCAGGTAGCAGCTATGCCCATGATTGGAGGTCGAAATCCTCAGGGAGAATGGTATTTTTACAATCCGAATCTGATTCGCAGCGGACAAACGGAATTTCAGTCCCGTTGGGGAAGACGAAAGCTGGAAGATAACTGGAGACGAGTTAATAAATCAGCCGTACTCTTTGGGGATGAACCTACAAATGGGACTGTTGCAAACGACACTTTACCTAACGATTTGGTACCAGGATATGAAACAGGTATATTTGCAGAGGGGGGAGTTCAACAACAGGGAGAAGCAATTCCGGACAATAAAAATCCGGCTTATTACCTGAGACAGATACCGGTTACCGAAGAGCAACTTGCCCGTTCGAGTCAAATCTGGGCGGAAGCGTTGTTTAATATGGGGATGATTTACAAAGACAAGCTGGAAGATTTGCCGCTATCAATCGAAACCTTCAGGGAATATATGGAACGCTTTGACGGTTATGAGCTGGTTCCGGATGCACTGTATCAGTCGTATCTGATGCACACCAGACTAAGCCAGGTTGCGGAAGCGGAAACAGCTAGGGAGAAGTTGATAAATGGTTTTCCCGACAACCGGTACGCACAGTTGCTTGCTAATCCCAACTACATCGAAACCAAGCAGCAAATGTTTGTCGAGCAGGATTCGATATATCGATTGGCATATGAAGCATTCAATAAAACTGATTTTGAGACGGTCTTCAGTCAGGTTCAGTATGTTGCTGAAAAATATCCGATGAGTACCCTGATGCCGAAATTCCTTTTTCTGAAAGCACTCAGCATTGGTAAAACAAAAGAAACGGAGCAATTTGAGCAAGCATTAACTGAACTACTTGATGCTTATCCAACCAGTGATGTGAGCTCCATTTTGAAAGATATGCTGGCCTTGATAAAACAGGGACGAGAAGCACAACAGGGTACAACCCACGGCACCATCCTGGCTCGTCGTGAGGTGCAGGTGAAAGTTGACAATGGCGATAGCATAACCCTGGCTTTCAGTCCGGATAAACAAACCATGCACCGAGTGATGCTGATATCGTCGGAGCCGGAAGAATCGTTGTATGCGCTTCAGTTTCAGTTGGCCATATTTAATTTCTCGCGTTTTCTGCTGAAAGATTTCGAACTGAATATCAGCAGAATTGATGCAACGAGAAACGTGTTGTCTGTTTTCGATTTCGACAATTACGCCGATGCTGTCTGGTATCTGGAAACCATTTCGGAAGAAGAGGAAATTGTAAAACTGATGAAAGAGTTAAAAACTTTCCCGATGGTTATTTCCGACCACAATTATGCCTTAACAAAATCCGGATTTACCCTGGATGATTATCTGATGTACCGGTCGGAAATGGAATCTGAAAAAAAGTTTGATGAGGAAAATATTAAAATTGAATAAGATGAAGAAAGACAGGATTTTATGGGCAGATGATGAGATTGACTTGCTGAAAGTCTATGTGCTTTTTCTGGAAGAAAAGGGATATGAGGTGATAACGGCATCCAACGGAAAAGATGCGGTGGATTTATGTAAAAAAGAAAGTTTTGATATCATCTTTTTAGATGAAAACATGCCGGGTTTGAGCGGTTTGGAAACTATTCCGCTCATCAAAGAAATACATCCGAATGTGCCGTTGGTGATGATTACTAAAAGTGAAGAGGAGAATATCATGAACATGGCTATCGGCAGTAAAATTACTGATTATCTCACCAAGCCGGTGAATCCCAGTCAGATTTTGCTTACCCTGAAAAAAAATATCCACAAAAAAGAAATCCTGACGGAGCATACCACTTCCTCCTATCGTTCCGAATTTGGCCGGATTGGCATGCAAATCAACGATTCGCTGACCTATGAAGATTGGGTGGAAGTATATAAGAAACTGATTTATTGGGAACTGGAATTGTCGGAAACAGACAGTGGCATGGACGAAATGTTGCGCATGCAAAAAGCAGAAGCCAACAGTACATTCAATAAGTTCATCAAAAAAAACTATACAGATTGGTTCAAAAATCCGGAAAAAAGACCTTTGTTAAGTCCAGATGTATTTAAAACCAGGGTTTTTCCCCTGTTGGATGATGGTGAAAAAGTGTTTTTTGTACTGATTGATAACTTCCGTTTCGACCAGTGGAAAATGATCCGTGAAATGCTGAATGAATATTATTCATTTCCGGAAGAAGAATTATATTCGAGTATTCTGCCAACAGCCACGCAATATGCGCGGAATGCTATTTTTTCAGGTTTGATGCCGGTACAGATTCAGCAACTGTTTCCGGATTTATGGGTAGATGAAGAGGAAGAAGAAGGTAAGAATCTGAACGAGAAAGTTTTAATTCAGACTCAATTGCAACGCTTCAGAAAAAATTATGCTTTTTCTTATCATAAGGTAAATGAATCGTCTTATTGTGAAAAGTTAATTGAAAGACTGCCCCAATTGGATAATAATCAGCTGAATGTGTGTGTGTTGAACTTTATCGACATGCTTTCACATTCCCGTACGGAGTCTAAGATGATGCGTGAGCTGGCCAACGATGAAAATGCATACCGTTCACTGACGGTATCCTGGTTCAAGCATTCCGGTACGCTCGAATTGCTGAAAGCCATCGCCCGCAGGGGATACAAGGTAATCCTGACCACCGACCACGGAACCATCCAGGTAAAAAATCCAATCAAGGTAATCGGAGATAAGAACACTAATGTGAATTTGCGTTATAAAATAGGAAAGAACCTGACCTATAACCGTAAGGAAGTTTATGAAATTTCGAATCCCAAACAAATTGGGTTGCCCAGTCCGAATGTGAGTTCAACCTACATCTTTGCCGGCAACGAAGATTTTTTTGCTTATCCAAATAATTACAACCATTATGTGAGTTATTATAAAAACACATTTCAGCATGGCGGTATTTCACTCGAAGAAATGTTGATTCCGCTGATTGTGATGCAACCGAAATAACGACTAACGACAAACGTCTAACGACTAACGACTAACGACAAATGTCAAACGACAGACATGAGACTTTTGACGTCAGACTTTAGACCCAAAATAGAATATGAAAACATACACCAACGTCAAAGACCTCGGCAATTTGCAACAAGCTGTGCAGGAGGCATTGGAAATCAAGAAGAACCGGTACGCTTACAAGCACATCGGAGAAAATAAAACCCTGCTGATGGTATTCTTCAACTCGAGTTTGCGCACGCGTTTGAGTACTCAAAAGGCAGGCATGAACCTGGGCATGAACACCATGGTGCTCGACATTAACCAAGGCGCCTGGAAATTGGAAACAGAGCGAGGTGTGGTGATGGATGGTGACAAGCCGGAACACATCCTCGAAGCGATTCCTGTGATGGGTGCTTATTGTGATGTGATTGGGGTGCGGGCTTTTGCACAGTTCGAGGACAAATTCTTCGATTATAGTGAAACCATCATCAATCAGTTTATCAAATACTCGGGCAAACCGGTTTTCAGCATGGAAGCGGCAACCGCGCATCCTTTGCAGGCTTTTGCCGATCTCATCACCATCGAGGAGCACAAAAAAACAGCACGTCCGAAGGTGGTATTGACCTGGGCACCGCATCCGAGAGCCTTGCCACAGGCGGTGCCTAATTCTTTTGCCGATTTTATGAATGAAGCGGATGTGGATTTTGTGATTACCCATCCCGAAGGATATGAACTGGCGGATGATTTTGTGCGTGGAGCAAAAGTGGAATACAACCAGATGAAAGCCTTTGAAGGCGCCGATTTTATTTATGCCAAGAACTGGGCAGCCTATCAGGATCCGAACTATGGCAAAATTCTGAGTACTGATCGTAACTGGACAGTAAGCGAGCGCCAGATGGCCGTGACCAACAACGCTTATTTCATGCATTGTCTCCCTGTGCGCCGCAACATGATTGTGACCGACGAGGTGATTGAAAGTCCGCAGTCGATTGTCATCCCCGAAGCCGCCAACCGCGAAATTTCCGCGCAAGTGGTTATCAAAAGGTTATTAGAAAATAGTTAGTAATTAATAAGAGAAACTTTATTCAATGAAACTAACTTCTTAACTTCTTAAAAAAATTGACTCCCAAAACATTCAAAATTATGAACATAGAAAAAGTTATTGCCTCTATCAGAGATGTCCCCGACTTCCCCAAACCCGGCATATTATTTAAAGATATCACCACGGCAATGAAAGATCCGGAGGTTTTGCGCTTCATCGTAGATGAATTGTACGAATACTACAAGGATAAAGGCATTACGAAGGTTGTCGGAGTGGAAAGCCGCGGTTTCGTGTTAGGAAGTATTTTAGCCTACAAGTTGGGTGCCGGTTTTGTGTTGTTGCGTAAGCCCGGAAAATTACCGGCCGATACTTTCCGACGGACTTATGACCTGGAATACGGTCAGGACGCACTGGAAATCCACAAGGACGCGATAGAACCCGGTGATGTGGTGGTGTTGCATGATGATTTGCTGGCAACAGGTGGAAGCGCAGGAGCCGCACTCAAACTACTTGCAAATTTTGACACCAAAGCGATTTATGTGAGTTTTATGATTGAGTTGGTGTTTCTGAAAGGAAGAAAGCAACTCAACAATGTTACAGATATTCATTCAATGATTCAATTCTGATGGAAAAACTGATACTCATAAAAGTAGGAGGCAAAATTGTTGAAGAACCAGCCTCTTTGCAACAACTCTTAGCCGATTTTGCGAAGATAAAAGGTCATAAAGTACTGGTACATGGCGGAGGACGTTCGGCTACTGCCATGGCTGCCCGGCTTGGAATCGAGAGCAAGATGGTCAATGGACGCCGCATTACCGATGAGGAAATGTTGAAAGTGGTTACGATGGTTTATGGCGGACTGGTGAACAAACAAATTGTGGCCGGCTTGCAGGCACTGGGTATCAACGCTTTGGGTCTGATCGGCGCCGATCTGAATTACATGCGTTCTGAAAAGCGTCCTGTCAAGGATGTAGATTATGGCTTTGTGGGTGATGTGAAGGAAGTGAACGCTTCCATTCTGGCTGATTTGATTGCAAAGGATGTGGTTCCGGTTTTAGCCCCGCTGACCCATGACAAAGCAGGAAATCTCCTGAACACCAATGCAGATACTATTGCCGGAGAAGCAGCCAAAGCATTGTCAGCCTATTTTGATGTAACATTGCTATATTGCTTCGAAAAAAAAGGCGTACTAAAAGACGAAAATGACGATAATAGTGTGATCACTGAATTAACACCGGCGCTTTTTGAAAACTATGTGCAGTCTGGTATCATTCAGGGGGGTATGATTCCTAAATTAGAAAACGCCTTTGAAGCACTGCAAGCAGGTGTAAAAAAAGTGGTTATCACCCGTGCCGATTTAATTAATAAAACAGGAGGTACAGTCGTGTTACAAACTTTTCCGCATGAAATACGTTGATGTTGTTGTTCCATTACCGGTTTCAGGCACTTTTACCTATGCTGTTCCGTCTGAATGGCTCAATCGTGTCCGGATTGGCATGCGAGTGGTTGTCCCCTTTGGTGCCAGAAAATTATATACTGGCATCATCGCGGTCATACATACTCAGGAACCTACATTATACAAACCGAAAACAATACTCAGTCTGCTGGACACAGAACCGGTGCTCAGGCGACCACAATACAGATTCTGGGAGTGGATCAGCGAATATTACATGTCAGCTATTGGTGAGGTGTATCAGGCTGCTGTGCCTTCCGGATTGAAATTAGAAAGCGAGACAAGAGTCTGCATCAATTCTGATTTTGAGGCTGAAGAAGTGCTGCCTGCCAGGGAACAACAGGTACTTGATTCCTTGTCCGATGGAAGACCCCACACGATTGCTGAGTTGAACAAGCATTTTTCAATTACCGATATCATGCCAACAATAAAGCAGCTTTTAGATAAAGAAGCTGTGGAGGTAAATGAATTTGTTTCGGAAAAATTCAGGGTAAAGACGGAGACCTGTATTCGCTTGTCAACAACCTATTCAAGAGAAGAAAAACTGAAAATCCTTTTCGATAATTTATCAAGAGCACCCAAACAACTTGCCTTGCTGATGCGATACATCGAACTTTCGAAATGTTTGAAAGCAAAAGACACTGAGATTGTCTTCAAGAAAACACTCCTTGAAAAAACGGATATCAGTGCAACCGTACTGAACAACATGATCAAAAAAGGTATTTTTGAAATTTATCAACAGGAAACCGGCCGATTGGGATATGAAGCACAAGAAACTGCTAAAGCATTTACTCTGAATTCCTTTCAGCAAAAAGCGCTTTCGGAAATCGAAAGGCAATTTGTTGAGAAACCGGTTGTATTGCTACATGGGGTAACTTCCAGCGGCAAAACCGAACTATATATTCACCTCATCAACAAGGTACTTGCTGAAGGCAGGCAAGTGTTGTATTTAGTTCCCGAAATTGCATTGACTACCCAACTGACCTCACGGCTAAAACGGATATTCGGGAACAAATTAGGCGTTTATCATTCCAAATTTTCAGATGCGGAACGGGTCGAAATCTGGAACAATGTATTGCAGAATAAATCCTATGAAGTTATTCTGGGAGTGCGCTCTTCGATATTTTTACCATTTCGCCACCTCGGTTTGGTGATTGTAGATGAGGAACACGAACCAAGTTTCAAGCAATACGACCCGGCGCCAAGGTATCACGCCCGCAATGCAGCCATTGTTCTGGCTAATATGCACGGAGCAAAAACCTTACTGGGAACCGCAACTCCATCTATCGAAAGTTATTTCAACGCCCAAACCGGGAAATATGGTTTTGTGGAACTGAATGAGCGACATGAAGAAATGCAATTGCCCGAAATTCAGGTGGTGGATATGAAAGAAGCATACCGGAAAAAACAATTTGAAGGTCATTTTTCAGATGTATTGCTGGAAAAAATCACATCTGCCCTGCAAAACAAAGAGCAGGTCATTCTTTTCCAAAACCGAAGAGGTTATGCCCCTTTTGTGGAGTGTAAAGCGTGTGCATATATTCCGAAATGCAAAAACTGTGATGTAAGTCTCACTTTACACGCTTCAGTCAACACACTGAATTGTCACTACTGCGGTTACACCGAAAGGCTTCCGGATATTTGTCCCGTTTGCAAAACACCTGGGCTGCAAACCCGTGGTTTTGGCACGGAGAAAATCGAAGAAGAAATTAAAAAGATATTTCCGGATGCCCGTGTTCAGCGAATGGATTTAGACACAACCCGTTCGAAGAAAGCTTATGAGCAAATCATCGAGGCCGTGGAAAATCACAAAATTGACATTTTGATTGGTACACAAATGGTTACAAAGGGGCTTGACTTTCAGAGGGTGAGTCTGGTAGGCATCCTGAACGCCGACAACCTGCTGAACTTTCCCGATTTCAGAGCACACGAAAGAGCATTTCAGTTGATGGCCCAAGTAAGCGGACGGGCTGGCAGGAAACACAAAAGAGGATTAGTCGTCATTCAAACATCCACGCCCGATCATCCGGTCATCACACAGGTATTGCATCACGACTATCAAGCTATGTACGCATTACAATCAGCAGAAAGACAGCTATTCAAATATCCACCCTATTACAGGATGATTCAGATTTCCCTGAAACACCGCGATGCGGCAGTCATCAACCGGGGAGCAAAAGAAATGGCTGCGGAAATGAAGGCGGTTTTCGGAAACAGGGTGTTGGGACCCGTTATCCCTGCTATTTCTCGTATTCAAAACCTGTTTATTCGCCAGATACTTTTTAAGATTGAGACAGAAGCATCCTTACAAACAGCCAAAAATTACCTGCAGGATATCATGCAACGTATCTTGTCGAAACAGGAGCTTAAAAGTATCAGAATTAGTTTTGATGTAGATCCGAATTAAATGAACGAACTTTATCTTCATATCAGCGAAACGGCATCGACCAATGTGTTGATGAAAGAAATGCTGCGTAAAAGTGCCTTACCGGAAGGTTTTGTGGTGCATGCCGATTTTCAGCGTCAGGGAAAAGGACAGGGAAGCAACACCTGGGAATCAGCAAAAGGTAAAAATTTGCTTTTTAGCTTACTTTTACGCCCACATCACATCGCAATTGAGGAACAGTTTATCATTTCACAAGTTGTTTCACTGGGGATAAAAAATGCGTTGAATGAGTTAAATTCCGATGAAGCAGCATCATTCTCCATTAAATGGCCCAATGATCTGTATTGGCACGACAAAAAAATTGGTGGTATCCTGATAGAGAACACCTTACATGGAAGAATTATCAACGCCTCGGTGATCGGAATTGGGCTGAATATCAATCAGGAAGTATTTTATTCTGATGCACCGAATCCTGTTTCCTTAAAACAAATCGCAGAGAAGGCATATCCGATTGATTTGGTATTGAACGCCGTGACAAGCAATATACTCCACTGTTACCTCGAGATGAGTCCGGAGCAAGTTCGCAAACAGTATATGGACTGTCTGTACCGCAAAACAGGTTACCATCCCTATCAGACTACAGGAAAATCCTTTTCAGCAAAAATCATTGACATCGAAAAGGATGGCCGGTTGATACTGGAAAATAGAAATGGCGAGGTAAGAGGGTATTATTTCAAGGAAGTCGAATTTATTTCCTCATAATCCACATATTCTCCTTCATCTTTATCAATAATCTTCTTGCTCTTTTTTGTAGTTTTAAAAGGATTGTATCTTTCATCTTGTTCACCATTGAAATTTTGACCATCTGAAAACGGATTCTTTCTGCGGCGAAATCCGAAAATGGAGCGTAAAAATTCCACCACGAGTAGCAGTATAACCACCCCGATGATAAAAAGAAAAAATATCAGTGAAAAAAGAAATCCCATTTTAATCCTATCTGATGATAAGACCTAAACTTTAATCAGATTCAGATCTTTTCAATCTTTATTTTTACAATGTAATCTTCAAAATCAAGTTCGATGGGTGAAGTGATTGCATCAGCCAGTTGAATGGAGGTCGCCAGCGTTTGCGAAGCAATATACTGACCATAAGCCTCAACAGCTGCATTGATTTCATCCAACCGCTCTATTTCGATGTTGATTTTGTCTGTTATTTCCAGTCCGGCCGACTTACGGAGGTTCTGAATGCGGTTTACCAGTTCACGGGCAATACCTTCGCGCAACAAATCGTCAGTAACCGTGATATCGAGTGCAACGGTCAAACGACCTTCATTGGCCACCAACCAACCCGGCATGTCTTCGGTGATGATTTCGACATCTTCTGCCAGAACTTCGACATCTTCTTCTCCTATCTTCAGCAGATATTTCCCGTCGCGTTCAATTTCGCTGATTTGTGATTTACTAAAGGAGGTCATCGCTAAAGCAATGTCCTTCATCAGTTTGCCGTATTTTTTACCCAGGGTTTTGAAATTAGGTTTCACCTTTTTCACCAGGTTAACCATATCAGCATCAGCCGGTATGACTTCCAGTTCTTTGATGTTTACCTCCGCTTTAATCAGTTCTGCGATATAACGGATTTGCTCATAAGTTTGTTCGTCGGGTGCCGGCACAACTGCTTTAGTAAGCGGCTGACGGACTTTCTTTTCGGCTTTACGGCGCAATGCCAGTATCATCGAAGAAATCTGCTGCGCCTGTTGCATACAGTTCTCTAAATGCTTATCAATTGCTTCTTCGCGGCATACAGGAAAAACCGATAAATGCACTGATTCCGATTTATCTCTTCCGGTTACCTCATTCAAATCGAGGAACAACTGATCAGCATAGAAAGGTGCAATCGGCGTCATGAGTTTGGATACTGTATCTAAGCAAGTATAAAGTGTCTGATAAGCCGAAAGTTTATCCTGGTTATATTCCCCGCCCCAGTAACGTTTCCGGTTGAGGCGCACATACCAGTTACTCAGGTTTTCGCCTACAAAATCGGAGATTGCACGCCCGGCTTTTGTAGGTTCGTAACTTTCGTAATACTCCGTAACATCTTTCACCAGCGTATTCAACAGGGAGATAATCCAACGGTCAATTTCGGGACGTTGTTCCAATGGAATTTCTGCTTCAGTAAAACTGAAATTATCCACATTGGCATACAGAGCAAAGAAAGAATAAGTATTATACAAGGTGCCGAAGAATTTTCTCCTGACTTCCTCAATTCCCTCAACATCAAATTTCAGGTTATCCCAAGGCGATGCATTGGTCATCATGTACCAACGCAAGGGATCAGATCCATATTTCTCGATGGTCGTGAACGGGTCAACGGCGTTGCCCAAACGTTTCGACATTTTATTCCCGTTTTTGTCGAGCACCAGTCCGTTCGAAATAACACTTTTGAACGCTACCGAACCACGCACCATCGTGCTGATGGCATGCAGGGTAAAGAACCATCCACGGGTTTGATCAACGCCTTCGCTTATAAAATCAGCAGGGAAGAATGATCCGGATTCAACCAAGTCCTTGTTTTCAAACGGATAATGCAATTGAGCATAAGGCATCGCACCCGAATCGAACCATACATCAATCAGGTCGAGTTCTCTCTTCATCGGTTTTCCGGAAGGAGATACCAGCACGATATGATCGACAAAAGGTCTGTGCAAATCAATGTTTTCTACCGCATAATTCTCAGCCGTATAAACTCCCGGTTTGAAGTTTTTATACGGATTTTCGGTCATGAAACCGGCTTTGATTGATTTCTCAATTTCCAGCATCAACTCTGCTGTCGATCCAATACAAATTTCTTCTGTTCCATCTTCCGTTCTCCAGATCGGCAGCGGTGTACCCCAATAGCGACTGCGACTCAGGTTCCAGTCCTGCAGGTTTTCGAGCCACTTACCGAAGCGACCCGTACCTGTCGATTGCGGTTTCCAGTTGATGGTATTGTTGAGCGCGATCATTTCATCGCGACAAGCCGTAGTTTTGATGAACCAACTATCAAGCGGATAATACAGTACCGGTTTGTCCGTACGCCAACAATGCGGGTAGTTGTGGACATGTTTCTCAATTTTGAACGCCAGTCCCTGTTGCTTCAACATCACACAAAGGTCGATATCCAGCGTAGTTTCACTATCTTTTAATGCTTCATCATACGCATTTTTCACAAAGCTACCGGCAAATTCTTTATATAGTTCAACACTGACCTTTTCTGCGACAAACTGCGCATCCAAATCATCTATCTTGAAAAACTTACCCGTCCTGTCCACCATCGGCTGCCGGTTTCCGTCCTTATCAATCAGCAACAAAGCCGGAACGCCGTGTTGTTTTGCCACCCGGTCGTCGTCGGCACCAAAGGTCGGTGCAATGTGTACGATACCCGTACCATCTTCTGTTGTCACAAAATCGCCGGTAATCACCCTGAACGCACCTGCACCCGGATTCACCCAGGGAATAAGCTGTTCATATTGAATCCCCATCAAATCAGCACCTTTACATTCCCCAACAATTTCATAAGGGATAATTTTATCACCGGGCACATAATCAGCCAGTTTCAGTTCCGCATTTTTCGGATTGAAATGTGCCGCCACCAGGTCTTTCGCCAAAATCAGCGACACCGGAGCATGCGTATAAGGGTTGAATGAATTAACCAACACATAACTGATGTTCTGTCCCACGCACAAAGCCGTATTCGAAGGCAAAGTCCAGGGGGTAGTCGTCCAGGCTAAGAAATAATAGTCATTTTCAGCTGTAGCATTAAAAGGCAAAGCAGTCTTATCAATCACCTTAAACTGGGCTACACAGGTTGTATCTTTCACATCCCGGTAGCATCCAGGCTGATTCAGCTCGTGTGTACTCAATCCCGTACCCGCGGCCGGCGAATACGGCTGAATGGTGTACCCCTTATAAAGCAGTCCTTTGTTATAAAGCTGTTTCAGCAGCCACCACAAAGTTTCAATATAACGGTTATCGTAAGTAATATACGGATCATCCATATCGACCCAGTAACCCATTTTCTCAGTCAGGTCTTCCCATTCTCTGGTATATTTCATCACATCGCGGCGACAGGCAGCGTTGTATTCCTCTACGGTAACGGTTTTCCCGATATCTTCTTTGGTGATACCCAATGCTTTTTCAACGCCCAGTTCAACCGGCAACCCGTGTGTGTCCCAACCCGCTTTTCTTTTTACCAGAAAACCCTGCATGGTTTTATAGCGGCAGAAAATGTCTTTAATCGCACGCGCCATCACGTGGTGAATTCCCGGCATCCCGTTAGCTGAAGGCGGACCTTCATAAAACACGAACGACGGTTTACCTTCCCGCAAGGCAACACTCTTATGAAACACGTCCTGCTCTTTCCAGAAAGAGAGCATTTTCTTGTTGATTTCCGATAAGTTTAACTGAGAATATTCGTTGAATTTCATCTTGTTATATCATGCAAATTTTTGAAGATGCAAATTTACAAAAAATATTCAAACAAAGGGATAATAATAAGTAGTGAATAACGAATAACAAATAGCTAAATCATTTATTTGACCGCCGAATGGCGTTATTCCCACGACGGAAAAGCATGGCTGTGCAAAGTAACCAACAAGAAAAAAACCATAGCCTGGCTTTCTCTTTGGAATCATTGCATCAAAACAAGTTTTTACTTTACAGATAAAACACGGGAGGGTGTCATGTTGCTGGATATTGGCAATGACATCAAAACTTCTTTTGCTCAGGCAAAAACAATCGGGAAGTTAATTCCGTTAATATTAACCATAGGACAACCCGATCAGGCAGATGATTTTAAAAAAATTGCAGTTTACAAAATGCATGTAAAATAAGATACATTAAATTCACTTCAGTCCCCAAAACAGAAATAAAAACATCAAAAATGTCACAATATCTTGCACTATTAAGAGGAATCAATGTTGGAGGAAAAAATATAATTAAAATGAGTGAACTTCAAGCCTGTTTTGAAGGAATGAACCTGACTGACGTGCAAACTTATATTCAAAGTGGTAACGTAATCTTCAAGAGTTCAGAGCAAGATAGGATTAAACTGTCAGCTCGGATTGAACAGGTTTTAACGCTAAAGTTCAGATACACGTCAAAAATTGCATTGAACTCACTCAAAGCAAATTTAGCCGGATAATTTCTCATCCCGACTATCAAAACATGACCATAAGGAATTGGAAAACGACATGGAAACTTAACGAACTAATGAACTAAAGCATAGAAAACAACCTGACTGATTGTTAAAAATAAAGGAGCCGCAGTCTGACTGCAGCTCCTCATGTAACAAATAAACTCTTTAAGGTTGAAATATCATGGCTATTTCTTCTCCAGCTTTCTTCTTTCAACGCCTCTCTTTGAAATGATTTTTGCAATGTAAATACCTCTGGGTAAGGACTTCACGCAAATATCCTCATCGCTTGACACTTCTTCTTTCGTCATCAGAATTTTACAATGAATATTGCTGATAATCAACTTAGCAGTACCAACAATACCACTTACGCGGAAGAAATCAGCCGTAGGATTCGGAAACAGACTGATTTTTGTATTTTGAGTGGTTTGATAGTTTGAGATTTCCATATATCCAATAATATTTGATGATTTTGCATTGCCAACCAAACAAGCTGCCATTAGGCTTACAAAATTAAGATAATGCTAAAAAATCTGATATGGTGTAAACCCTGATTTTTTATCCGTGTAAACCCTGATTTTATACAAGTTTAATTGCAGAAGTATGACAATTTACCTGTAATTTGCAAACAACAAATACAGACAGGGGAAATCATGGATTATAAAGCATTGAAATGGCTGATTATAACGACACCAGGTTATTCTTTATGGCATAAAGCACCAGATTAATGGTGTTTTTAGTATTCGTTTTTTTCAAGAGAGCCGACCGGTGCGATTCCACTGTTTTAATACTTATGAATAACTTTGAGGCTATTTCACTGACTGTGAGTCCCTCGCAAAAGTATTGCAGCACCTCAATCTCACGTGCAGATAGTTTCTCCCGATGCAAGCCGGCATTGTTAAGCGTATGCTCTCCTACAGTATTAATATTGAGGATAATCTGACGCAATACATCATTCGAAAAGTAACTTTCTCCTTTGATGATAGTCTTGATGGCTTTTTCAAATTCCTGCTTACCGGCGGTTTTCAATACAAACCCGGTAGCGCCTGCATTCGTCATTTCAAAATAATTAGCCTTATCATTTAACATTGTAAGCACCAGAATCTTGAGTCCGGGACGAATCATGAGTGCTTTTCGGGTAGCTTCCAGTCCGCCCATGACAGGCATTTCAATGTCCATGATAACCAGATCAGGTTGAAGTGTTCCCAACAAATCCAGCAATACCTGTCCGTTTTCTGCCTCTGCAACAACTTCGCCCAGGCCTTCATTCTCAATCAACAGTTTTATCCCTTCACGGAATAAAGCGTGATCGTCCACTATTATAATCTTATTCATCACGACAGTATATTTGTTTCTTCAGTTTTATTCTCTGCCGGAATTTGAATAGAAACATATATTCCTTCTCCAGGTTTCGATTTTATCTCAATATCCCCCTTCATAATCCGAACCCGCTGTTGAATATTCATCAATCCAAGCCCTTTTTTATGTTTTCTGATTTCCTCCCAATCAAAACCTACTCCGTTATCAGCATAAGTAAATGAAATTATTTTCTTTAACTTATCATAATTAAATGTAATTTCTACATTGGAAGCATTGGCATACGTAAGGGTATTTTTAATCAGCTCGGTTGTGATTCTGTACAGCATCAGTTCAGAGAAACTACCAAACCGGTCGTTTGAATTGGCAATGAAATTGATGCTGATTTTTTTAGTCAGGTTGATTTGCTGCACAAAATCATTTAATGCATTGATGTAACCTGTTTCTGACAAAAATTGGGAACTAAGCCCGCACGCCATTTCACGTGCTGTTTGAATGGCCATTTCGATGCTGTGATTCCCCTTATCCACAATAATCTTCTTTTTTTCTGGATCATGGGTATCAGCTAACCACTGGAAATATAGTTTAATGGTAGAAAGCAGAGGCCCCATCCCGTCGTGCAACTCACTTGAGAAACGATTTCGTTCCCTTTCTTCTACATCAACCGTAACATTCAGCATTTCAGTCGTTCTTTCTCTGATGCGCGCCTCCAACTGATTATTCAAATCGACCAATGCCTGTTGTGCCTGTTCCTTTGCTTCTATGTCGTTTTTTAACTGTTCTTCCATTTGTTTCCGGCAGGTAATATCGATATGGGTACCGTACATCAACAGAGGTTTTCCATCTTCAGTCCACGTTTTCACCCTTCCCATCTGATGGAACCACACCCAATGACCTTTTTTATGCCGCATTCTTACCTCCACAGAATGAAAAGGCAATTCTCCTGAGAAATGTTTTTGCAACATTTCATCGGCATAAGGAATATCGTCGGGATGCGTGATAGCCCGCCATCCCTTTTTCCCCAACAAGGCCAGGCCAATTTTTATTTCGGTATTTGTATAACCCAAATTCTTAGCCCAGATGCTATTGAACTTAACTTTACCCGTTTGCACATTCCACTCCAGGGTGCCGATGTTTGCTCCTTCCAGCACATCTTCGAGCTGAAGTTTTGTTTTGCTTAAAGCTTCTTCGGCTTTCTTCCTTCCCGACCGCTCGTTCTCAGCCAGTTTTACAATCTGCGCTTCTAACTTCGATTGATAATCCAGTAATTCATGCAATAATTCCAACACCTCGCCATCGGCCGTACTCAGGGACTCGCCCGATTCTTTGAACCGGATGAAATCTTCCGCTTTCCGACGAATATCAGAATATATATAATTGATAGCGTTTTTCATACAAATTAAATGAACCTGCTGCTGTTGTGATGTTTGAAATTATTTCGGGTATTTTTAATCAGGATATGCAAAGATAATATTTTATCCCGAAAGCCATTAGAAAAGAAACGCACTACTCAAAATCGATAAAGTACATTTGATACTTCAGAAGAATCATTGCTTTCGAACGGACAAAACACCTGCAACTTACCAATAACTAAAGAAGAATGATAAAAGCAACAGAAAACCAGCACAACGGAATCATCAACAATAAAGATTTAAAAATACCGATTAACAGGTTAAATTGAGGATTACAAACGGAAAGGTCTTTCTCTAAATTTTAATTGAAAAAATTATATAATTAAAAAAATACATGTATCTTTGCATAAAATAATCTTATCAACTTTTTCATTAACCGTAAATTCCTAATTTAACGATACTGCAACAGCAGAAAAGCTTATAAACAGGCATTTTTAATCCATTTAAACTTTTAATTAATTTATTGAATTATGAAAAAAACTAATTTATTTCTGTCATTAGGGTTAATCCTCTTATCTACAATCGCTTGCGATTCTGAACTTGACTTAGACAAGGATCTGAAGTTCTCCAAACTTCCTGTTGAAGAACAAAAACAAAAAATTGAGGAGAACGGCATTCAACTCGTTAATACTATGGAAGGCATGCTTGAAACCGAAGCAATGATCGCCATCACGAATATGATAGCTTTGAGTCAGCCTGATGAATACTATTATGCTCCTATGCAAAAATTAATCTCTGATTTAAAGAAAGGCAATAAAAATGCAATCAGTAACTTCGACAAACAAATGAGGGTTAGCTATGTAGATAGCGATGTATGGGGTGAATACAGCTACAACTTTCAAACAGGAGAAATGGATAAGACGAAAACCCTGGTTAACAAACTCATTATGCACTTCCCTGCCGATTCAATTACGACAACGAACAATGCCGAAATAACAGTTAATTACGAAGAGTCATCTGTAAAGGTTCCGGAATCAGAGGATTATTATCCCTCAGAGATTACTTTCACCATGAAAGTTAACTCAAAAATAGTTATGAGCGCAAAATTTAATGGTTCATATTACAGTGACGGTTCGCCGAAAGAAGTTACACAAACACTCTATATTGACAGCTACAGCTGGACTGCAGAAGTAAAAAACAGCAAGAAAAAAGCATCTGAGTCTTATGAATTTAAGAAAGGTAAAACAATAATACTCAAATCAGCTGCCGAATTAAACGGAAAACTCACGGAAGAACAACTCCAGAATGCCTTTGAGAACGGGACACCTGAGGATGCAATAGAAGATTTCGCTGTTTACTTTCAAGCGATGGACATCGCAATAAAAGGAGGAACTACTGACTTCGAAAAACTCGTGAAAGAAATTAAATCTGTCGATGAAAATTCTCAATTAACAAGAAAACAATATGCTGATGAAGTGGTTAGAATCCTCAACAAACGCCTCATCTGTATTGCTTTCTTTGTTAAAGAAAACAGAAAATTTGCTGAAGTTGAATTGTATAGTGAAGAAGTGACCAGAGAACGTTACTATTACAACAGTTATACCGGTCAATATGAAATTCAAACTTATACCGATTATGTTCCAACTCCCCGTTTTGTTTTAAGTGATGGTTCTAAGGTAAGCGCAGAAGAATTTGCTCAGACCGGTTTTGATAATTTGATCAGCAAGATTGAAGAAATGATTGAACAATATGAATAAAGCATAATCTTACTGCATGCTGAAATAGCAAAAGGGTCGCATGACTCTTTTGCTATTTTATTATAACCCTTTCCATTCTTATCGCAGCTCCATACCAAATTCCAAATCCCGGTTCACTAATATTCGAATGTAACGGTTTTACTTCTGTGACGGCAATATTTCCGGAAACCAGTGAAAACATATTCAGGTCTTTAAAAAAGAGGGTCGATACACTATCAATAGCTGAGATTTTGATATCCACAGTATCACCCACCACAAAATACTTTCCTTCAGTAAATGATGAGTCTGTTTTGGCAGGATAAGGACTTATCTGAAATGTTTGAATACCACTTAAATTCAATCCATCATTAAAAAGAACAGGTGTTTTAATAAATCGTGTATCTTTTCTTTTCCAGGTTTGAATGCGATACGAGTTTTTCACATTATCATTCAGATTGATTTTTACAGTTAACGTGCGTAAAGAATCAACAGCTGTTTGATTCATACCAACTGATTCAACCTGAAAACCAGCAGGTATAGTTGTACTGGAGTACAGGGTATAGCCTCCATACTCCACTTTCAGGTCATAAGTTCTACCTTCTTCTCCAATAATTTCAGTACCTTTATAAACATAAGGCGGAAAATAGCTTTTATCCCATTTTGAAGTTAGTATTTCAGTTTTATCCCCGTTACTAACTGTTACCTTTGCATATCGAATTACATAGTCAAGAATGGTAGTGGTATCAACGGATTTTGACAAGGGCACATTCAAAGAAAGATAAACTACCGGATATTTTCCCGACTCAATAACACCTTCAACAATTATTTTTTGGGTATATCCTTTTATCGAGTAATCCAGATCAGGATTACAGCCAACTAACAACCCAAAATAAATGATACTGATTAAATAAATGTACTTTTGCACCTGTTTTAGATTTAATGTTTTTTTAATGAATTAAAAACGGAAAGTCCACGACAACGATGGAAGTATCGGGGTCAGGTAATGCATCTTGATTTTATAATCGAAGTTACCTCCTTCTGCCACAGTATTGTAATACACCATAAAAGGATTAGCCCGGTTATACACATTATATATTGAGATATTTAATTCTGAGTTCAATTTATTCCAAACCGGCAATTTATATACAAGGGACAAATCCAGTCTGTGATAGTCAGGCATCACAAATGAATTATGTTTACTGTATTCAAGGACTACGTTTCCATCCACAATATACCAACTTCTCGGGAGATTAAGACGACTTCCTGTCGCATACACATAAGCAACACTCAGACTTAGTTTGTCGTTAATCTGATAAATACCAATTAGCGACATATCATGCCTGCGGTCATTGGTCGCCAAATAAGGCATACCATTGTTTATATCATCAAATTGTCTGAAATTCCACCCCAGCGTATAATTAAACCATCCGGTAAACTTTCCGTAGTTCTTTCGAAGCATAAATTCAGAGCCATAAGCATAAGCTCTTCCCCTGTAAAGCAACTTTTCAATATTATCTTCAATCATTAGATCATTTAATTTACCTCCATATTCAAGCAGATTAGCAAATGATTTATAATATGCTTCCACACTAAATTCCCATTTATTATCGCATAGGCTTCTGAAATACCCTCCCGAGAAATGCCACAAAGAAGAGGGCTTAACCTGCTCTGATGCCGACACGAAAATTTCTACCGGCAACCCCAGATTAATTAACTGAACCCTGTTTGAAAACTGAAAATGTTTACTGGCAGATACTTTTACAGATGACGCCTCATCAAGCAACCAACGACTAAAAAACCTGGGTTCAATTGCAGTATAAAGTTTTTCTGTTACCATCAGCTCATTTAATGCCATTGAAGTGCTGAATGGTCTGTCGGGATGTTTAAGATGTACTGCTGCTCTGATACCCGCATTTATCAATACCGGCCCCTTTTCCCACTCATCACGAAAATATAACGCTATATCGGTAAACTGATTATACTTAAGTCTGGAATTAAGGGTATCGTTGGTTTCTTTGTTAAAAGCAAAGGGAAGCAGGTTTGCAACAGTTATATCAAGGCCCGTTTTTAAGTTATGATTGTCAGCAACAAGCATAAAATCTGACTTATAATTAAATGTGGTCCTTTCCGAATTGACATTATAAGGGGTATTAAGCCAGTTTAAGTTTGAGGTCGTATAGAAATTCGATACATTCAAATTGTGAATCATACTGAATACCGGCGTGAACACGTGACTTAATTGTACTCCGCCAACACGATTACCCCAACGTGACGCATTATCTTCGATAACGAATTTATCATTGCACGACACTTCCAGCTTATCATCTCCAGCATAGAAATGACCTGACAATCTGGTTGCTGAGCTTAACTTATAATTAAATCCAAAATTTGTATCATAAAATTCAAAATTATTTTGAGCCAGCCTGGGATTAATACCCAAACGCACCAACATGGGTATTACAACAGTACCCAAATAGCTCATTCTTAGCGCAGCATAGACAGCAAGATCCTTATTTAAGGAAGTTTTAAGAGATATTCTGGATGCCAATACACCCAAATTACCGGCAATTTCCGTATTAACCGGAGCCTGCACATTGTTTTTTATGTCTATAACAGAGGAAAGCCGACCTCCATATTCTGATGGTATTCCTGATTTAAAATACCTCATTTGATCTATCAAATCCGGATTAAAAATAGAGAAAAGTCCCAATATATGCGTAGGGCTCTCAACCGGGCACCCATTTAACAAAATCACATTCTGATCGTTATCTCCCCCCCTTACGTTCATATTCGCACTCGCCTCACCTGCCTGTGAAATTCCGCCCATGTATTGAAGTGCTTTAAAAGGGTCTGAATCTCCTAAGAGATTGGGGAGTTTCTTCAACTCATTTACATCAACAGAAATGCCGGATGAACCCGATTTTATTTTTGACAATGGATAGCTGGAACGCACATCAATTTCTTTGATTTGCTGTACCTTCAATATAATAGAATTGGAATCGGTAGTGTCTTTCAGAATGTGGTATGTTTGCTGAGCGTAAGTAACCAATGTTACAAACATGGCGGCTAAAGCAAACAATATATGTCTCATGTGTTGGTATGTTTGCTGCAAATTTAGTAAAAACAATGATTAAGGCATAAAGTTAAGAAAGAAAAAAATGTAAATACATATAAAAAAGGCCCTATCATCAATCTGACAATTGGGCCTTTAATTTTTAATCCGTTGTCCCACCAGGATTCGAACCTAGACTGACTGAACCAAAACCAGGAGTGCTACCATTACACCATGGGACAAGCATCGTGCTTTTTTAAGCGGTGCAAAGATACAACCGTTTTTCTATTTTCGCAAGAGCAGCGGAAAATTTTCCGTAATTCTTTTAACACCTCAAAGGAGTTTTTGAAATAAATAATATTCATTCTATGCAATAAAAACAATATATTTGTGCTCTGAACTATATTTTATGACATCAAACAATATTACTGATAAACAACAATAAAACCACCCAGTGTTAAATGGAATGAAACGAGCATGTAAATCATTCACATCCAAGGTTATGATAATCTTCGCATGCTGACTCCATACAACCGTTAAAAAACAAGTTATTATCGTATATGAAAAAATCTTTATTAATTATCACACTGACCGTCTTAACGGTCACACTGACTGCTCAGGAACAATGGGAAAATCTTTTTAATGGAAAGAACTTCAGCGGGTGGAAAAAAATCATCGGTACAGCTGAATATGTGGTACGCGACGGGTGCATTGTTGGCATCTCTAAACTACATACTCAGAACTCTTTTCTTGCAACCAACAAAGTTTACCGTGATTTTATTCTGGAACTGGAGTATAAAATCGAACAGGGTCTTAATTCAGGCGTGCAGTTCCGGAGTCTGAGTAAAAAAGATTATAATAATGGTCTTGTGCATGGATATCAGGTTGAATTTGACACTTCTCCCCGATCGTGGAGTGGAGGTATTTATGATGAAGCGCGGAGGGGTTGGCTTTATTACCTGGAAATGAATCCACCGGCAAAAACAGCGTTTAAAAAAGATTGTTGGAATAAAATCCGCATTGAGGCCATTGGCAATTCTATCCGTACCTGGTTAAATGATATTCCGGTAGCAGATATTATCGACGACATGACTGCAGAAGGTTTTATTGCCCTACAAGTACATGCAACCCGTGATTCTTCTTTGGTAGGAAAAGAAATTGCCTGGCGTAATATTCGTATCTGTACAAAAAACCCGGAACAATTCAGATGGGCAGACAGCAAGACTATTTACCAGGCAAATTGTATCGACAATACCTTGTCGGAAATAGAGAAAAAACAAGGATGGAAATTGTTGTGGGATGGGAGAAGCACTGCAGGATGGAGAGGAGCACGTCTGAAAACATTTCCTGAAAAAGGATGGGCAATAGAAGATGGCATTCTGAAAGTAAAAAAATCAGACGGCAGTGAATCTGCCAATGGAGGAGATATTGTCACCACAAAAAAATACCGGAATTTTGAACTACAGGTTGATTTTAAAATAACCGAAGGGGCCAACAGTGGTATTAAATATTTTGTTGACACAGAGTTAAATCAGGGAGCAGGTTCTTCTATCGGCTGTGAATATCAAATTCTGGATGATAAAAAACATCCGGATGCTCAATCAGGGATAAACGGAAACCGTCAACTGGGTTCACTTTATGACCTGATAGCCGCACCGGAGGATAAACCATACAGGCCAAAGTTTTTTAACCGGGCACGCATTGTAGTAAAAGGTAACCGGGTAGCACATTACCTGAACGAAGTAAAAATTGTGGAATATGAACGGGGAACTCAAATGTGGAAAGCATTGGTTGCCTGCAGCAAATACCGCCTATGGCCTGATTTTGGCGAAACAGAAGAAGGACACATCCTTTTACAGGACCATGGAGAGGAAGTGTGGTTTAAAAACATCAAAATCAAAGAATTGTAGTTAAAACCATGCGTACCCCTCATTTTTGACACCACAAATTAGACAATGGCGTGTCAAGCGGAGTACGCATGATTTAAAAAATCCACACTTATTCTGCAATCAGCAGGAAATAGTTTTTCTTACCTCTCTGAGCCAATAAGTATTTGCCGTTCAATAAATTTGTAGCATCAATACATTGCTCCTGGTTTTCCAGTTTTTCTTTATTCAGACTAACACCTCCCGACTGCACCAGCTTACGCATCTCTCCTTTCGAAGGGAATATGGCAGCATTTTCTGTCAACAAGTCAATGGCTTTGACACCTTCCGCAAACAGTGATTTTGACACCTTGAACTGGGGAACTCCTTCAAATACTGAAAGCAGCGTATCTTCATCCAATTTTTTCAGGGAATCAGAAGTCGCATTTCCAAAAAGAATCCCGGAAGCTTCGACCGCGGCTTCATAATCTTCACGGGAATGTACCATAACCGTTACCTCTTCAGCCAGACGTTTCTGCAGAATACGCAAATGAGGCGCAGCTGCATGTTCCTGCACCAGAGATTCCACTTCTACCTTGTTGATTGAAGTAAAAATTTTGATATATTTTTCCGCATCTACATCGCTTACATTCAACCAGAACTGATAAAATTTGTAAGGAGAAGTGTATTTCCTGTCAAGCCAGACATTACCACTTTCAGTTTTACCAAACTTACCTCCATCGGCTTTGGTGATGAGCGGACAAACCAGGGCAAAAGCTTCACCACCAGTCTTACGACGAATCAATTCCGTTCCGGTAGTAATATTTCCCCACTGATCAGACCCTCCCATCTGAAGTTTACAGTTTTTATGCTGATTTAACCACAGAAAATCATACCCTTGTAACAACTGATAAGAAAACTCCGTAAAGGACATGCCCACACTTGAATCGGCGCTGAGGCGTTTTTTGACCGAATCTTTGGCCATCATGTAATTCACCGTGATGTGCTTGCCAATATCGCGGATGAAGTCTAGGAAAGAATATCCTTTCATCCAGTCGTAGTTATTTACCAATTCAGCGGCATTCAGGGCATCACTCTCGAAATCGAGGAATTTGGCCAGTTGTTTTTTTATACATTCCTGGTTGTGACGCAAAGCCTTTTCATCGAGCAAATTACGTTCCGCTGATTTTCCCGATGGATCACCAATCATACCGGTAGCTCCCCCTATCAAAGCGACAGGCTTATGTCCGGCACACTGAAAATGGCGCAGCATCATCACACCCACCAAATGACCAATGTGCAATGAATCAGCTGTCGGGTCGATCCCCACATAGGCCACGGTCATTTCTTTGGCTAATTGTTCTTCTGTTCCCGGCATCATGGTGTGTATCATACCACGCCAGGAGAGTTCTTCTATAAAATTCATTTTTATCTTAATATTTTTAAGCTTGCAAAAATAATAAAAAAGTTATTCATGATTTGCGGTCAAGGTAAATACCGTTGACCGCAGACGTTTGACGTTAGTCATCAAAACGACTGCATATCCACCAACTTCTTATAATAACCATTCAACTCGATCAATTCATCATGCTTGCCGCGTTCCACAATGCGACCTTCATGCAGCACGCAAATCTCGTCGGCTTTTTTAATGGTGGAGAGACGGTGCGCAACCACCAGTGTAGTACGGTTTTTCATCAGGCTTTCCAATGCTTTCTGCACCATTTTTTCTGATTCAGTATCCAATGCTGATGTGGCTTCATCTAAAATCAGAATAGGCGGATTCTTCAGAATTGCCCTGGCAATACTGATGCGTTGCCTTTGTCCGCCCGAAAGTTTGCTGCCCCGGTCGCCAATGGTTGTTTCATAACCATTTTCTGTTGCCATGATAAAGCCGTGTGCATTCGCAATTTTTGCCGCCTCAATCACCTGTTCCTTGCTTGCTTCTTCCACCCCGAAGGCAATGTTATTAAAAAAAGTATCATTAAACAAAATGGCTTCCTGGTTAACATTTCCAATGAGTTTCCGGATGTCTTGCGACCTGATTTTTTTGATATTCACGCCATCCAGCAATATTTCTCCTTTTTTCACTTCATAGAAACGCGGGAACAGGTCGATAAGTGTCGTTTTCCCTGAACCTGACTGTCCAACCAGGGCTATTGTTTTCCCTTTCGGAACTGTTAAACTGATGTCTTTCAACACCCATTCCGATTGATAACGGAAACTCAGGCCTTTAAACTCTATTTTATCATGAAAGCCCGTAATCTCGATCGGCTTTTTAGGTTCCGGGATGTTGTTTTCTGTATTCAAAATTTTATCTATCCTGTCGAGTGCAGCCATCCCTTTCCGGATGCCATAAAAAGCACGCGACAGTTCTTTGGCCGGATTGATGATGCTGTAAAAAATAACCAGGTAATAGATAAACTCAGCCGGACCGATGGAACTTCTCTCACCCACAATCAGAACACCTCCAAACCAGAGCAAGATAGCGATGACCACGGTACCCACAAATTCGCTTAAGGGAGCAGCCAGGTTATAGCGAGCATGCAAATTAAAGAATGACTTACGCATACGTTCATTTAATGTAGCAAAACGAGCTTCAATTTTTGATTCAGCATTGAATGCTTTCACAACGCGTAATCCCCCAATGGTTTCATCCATTTGCGACAACATCTCTCCCTGTTGTTCCTGTACCTCAGTAGATCTCCTTTTAAGATTTTTCCCAATGATCCCAATCAACCATCCACTAATGGGCAACAAGAGCATAACGAAGATGGTTAACTCCCAACTCATCAACACCATCACACCCAGGTAAATGATAATCATGACCGGGTTTTTAAAAATCATGTCAACCGCATTCAGAATAGAAATTTCCACTTCATTCACATCAGAAGACATCCGTGACATAATATCACCCTTTCTTTCTTCTGTAAAATAACCTATGGGCAAAGAAACAATTTTTCGGTAAAGTGTGTTTTTCAAGTCCCTGACAACGCCAGTGCGTAAAGGAATCGTCATCCGCACCCCAAGATACGCTGTTCCTGTTTTGAATGCCGTCATCACGATTAAAAAAAGGCCAATAAATAACAAGGTCAACTCAACACCTGAATTTTGTATTGCCAGATTCAGATAGAAGGAGAAATTATTTTTAGTCGCATCAACAAGGCTTAACAGCGAATCATCCCACGACCAGGGCATATAAACTACATTCAATTTTTTGATACCAAAAAGTATTTGCAGCACCGGAATGAGAGCCGCAAATGAAAACAAACTGAAAATGGTAGCCAAAAAATTAAAAATTAAGCTCCATACTACATATTTTTTGTAGGGAGGAAGAAATCGTTTAAATATTGAAATTATTTTGTGCATAAAGAAACTTTCAATTTTTTCAGATGAATTTAGCTTGAGGAGAAACCGGAAACAGGGTTTTTCTTATTCGTTTTTAAACCCCAGTATAATTTCTGGGGGTAATTCTTCTCAATTCTTCTTTAACTGTTTCAGTCACATCCAGTGTATCTATGAATTTTCTGATCGACAATTCAGTGATCTTTTCGTTGGTACGGGTAAGGGCCTTCAACGCCTCATAGGGAGAAGGATATCCTTCCCGGCGCAGAATAGTCTGAATGCCCTCGGCTACCACTGCCCAGGAATTATCTAAGTCTCTGTAAATAGCTATTTCATTCAGCAACAACTTGTCGAGTCCTTTCATGATACTTTGTGAAGCAATCAGGGTATGTGAAAACGGAACCCCGACATTACGCAATACTGTACTATCGGTGAGGTCACGCTGTAAGCGTGAAACCGGCAATTTAGTTGCCAGAAATTCAAATATTGCGCTGGCAATACCCAGATTCCCCTCTGCATTTTCAAAATCGATGGGGTTTATTTTATGGGGCATGGCAGAAGAACCAACTTCACCGGCTTTGATTTTTTGCTTGAAATACTCCATGGAAACATAGGTCCAGATGTCACGACAAAAATCAATCAGGATGGTATTGATGCGTTTCATACCATCAAATTGAGCCGCCATATGATCGTAATTAGAAATTTGGGTTGTCCACTGTTCCCGACTCAACCCAAGCTTATCTATTACAAAAGCATTCCCGAATTTTTTCCAGTCGATGGTCGGGTAAGCGACTGTATGTGCATTAAAGTTACCGGTTGCGCCACCAAACTTAGCAGAATCGGGGATGGCTTTTAATAAGGTCAGCTGCTGATTCAGCCGATTTACATAAACCATCATTTCTTTCCCTAGCCTGGTAGGAGATGCTGGCTGACCATGAGTTTTAGCTAACATGGAAACATCGCGCCATTCATCTGCCATGTGTTCCATCATGCGCACCAGTTTATCCATTTCAGGATAATAAATTTGATGCATCGCTTCTCGAATAGACAAGGGAATAGCCGTGTTGTTAATATCCTGTGAAGTCAGTCCAAAGTGAATAAATTCTTTAAACAATTGCAAACCAAGCAAATCAAACTGTTCTTTTATAAAATATTCTACCGCCTTTACATCGTGATTGGTCACTTTTTCTATGTCTTTAATTCTTTGCGCATCAGATTCCGAAAAGCGCTCATAAACACCCCTGAGCTTAGGAAAAATTTCAGCTGGAACAGCTTCAAGTTGTTTGAGTGGAATTTCACACAAGGCGATGAAATACTCAACTTCCACCAGCACACGATAGCGAACTAATGCGAATTCAGAGAAATAAGGAGCATATGGACTGGTTTTGGAACGGTAACGACCATCAACCGGTGAGATTGCAGTAAGTAATGAAAGGTTCATAATGAGAAAGTTAGTTAATATTTATCTACTTATGAAAGAAGCGCAAAGTTAATCAAATCTCTTGGAAATAAAAATAAATTACAGTCGCTTTGCCATATTAAAGCTTTTATTTACCTTTGTTTTGGCTTGTAAAAAAGGAGTCAGTATGCTAACTAATTGGCACATTAACAAATTATGAAATACATCAAAATACACAAGGAAGGCCGGCTGATCTTGCTGGTACTGGTTTTTATCCTGTTTGCAGTGAACATGATGGTTTACCTCCGTTTTCCAAATATATTGTTGGCCATTACCACCATCATCTCGGGAGCTATCATGGTGTTTTTTACTTATTTCTTTCGTAACCCGACACGAGTAGTCGAAATCGACGACCCCAGTCTGGTTGTCGCCCCTGCTGATGGAACTGTTGTAGTGGTTGAACCTACCGAAGAACACGAATATTTTGGAGACAAAAGAATTCAGGTATCCATTTTCATGTCGGTATTTGATGTCCACGCCAATTGGTACCCGATTGCAGGAAAGGTACTGATGACAAAGCACCATAAAGGAAGACACATAGCTGCCTATCTTCCAAAATCGAGTCATGAAAATGAGCGTTCGACCATCATCATCGAAACGTCTTCGAAAACGCAGATACTTGTACGACAAATTGCCGGTGCCCTGGCGCGCAGAATTGTAACTTATGCCCATCCCGGAAAGTCTTGTCACCTGAATGAACACCTCGGATTCATTAAGTTTGGATCAAGGGTGGACATGTATTTACCTTTGGATGCCGAGATTTTTGTAAATGTAGGAGAGGAAACTACCGGAAACGAAACCATCATTGCCCGTTTGATCGAATAAAATGACCATAACAGAAGCCCAGCAACAGGTTGATAACTGGATAAAGACTATTGGAGTACGTTATTTTAACGAACTGACCAATATGGCCATCCTCACAGAAGAGGTTGGGGAACTAGCACGTATCATGGCGCGTACATACGGAGAGCAATCATTCAAGGAATCCGATAAAGCATATAACCTGTCGGATGAAATGGCTGATGTGCTGTGGGTTTTGATATGTCTTGCCAATCAGACAGGAGTAAATCTGACGGAAGCGTTTGAACAGAACCTGCAAAAGAAAACGGAAAGAGATAAAAACAGACATCAATATTT
Source organism: Paludibacter sp. (assembly GCA_028703105.1). Classification (GTDB taxonomy): domain Bacteria; phylum Bacteroidota; class Bacteroidia; order Bacteroidales; family Paludibacteraceae; genus Paludibacter. Next base: position 46,540 of record JAQVNN010000004.1, read on the forward strand.
AGCGGAAAACGGAGAACGGAGAACGGAAAATGAAAAACATAAAAAAACAACATGAACAAATACGATGAACTTTTCAAAAGATACAATTGTAAACTAAACGATTCACAGGTTGCGAAAGAAGTTGACAGGATTCTTGATAAACATATGGCAGAGAACATGCGCCCTGAAGTTTACAAACAATGTCTGAACTGCATCGACCTGACTTCACTGAACGGTACCGACACAGAAGAACAAATTTTCAATATGGTGCAAAAGGTGAATATGTTTGAAGAATCATATCCCGACCTCCCAAATGTTGGGGCCATTTGCGTGTACCCATCCCTGGTATCAACTGTAAAAGAAAATCTTACAGAAGACATCAGCATTGCTTCTGTTGCTGGAGGTTTTCCGGCTTCTCAGACTTTCATTGAAGTAAAAATAGCTGAGACTTCGATGGCCGTGATGGAAGGAGCAACTGAAATAGATGTGGTGATTTCAATCGGAAAATTCTTATCCGGAGAATATGAAAAAGTTCATGAAGAGCTTACAGAAATCAAATCGGCTTGTCGTAATGCCCATTTGAAGGTTATCATTGAATCAGGCGCATTAAAAACTGCTGCCAACATCAAAAAAGCATCAATTCTGTCGATGGCGGCCGGCGCAGATTTCATCAAAACATCCACCGGCAAGATTCCTGTTGCCGCTACACCGTTTGCAACTTACGTAATGTGTCAGGCAATAAAAGCATGGCATGAACAAACCGGCGAAAAAATTGGCTATAAACCTGCAGGCGGTATTGCAACAACAGAAGAAGCTGTCATGCACTACACCCTGGTAAAAGAAATTTTAGGAAAAGAATGGCTGAATAACAAGCTTTTCAGAATAGGTGCCAGTCGATTGGCAAACAACCTGCTGACATCGGTTTTGGGAAAAGATACGAAATATTTTTAACAGAGGTTAGTGGTAAGGGGTCGGTGTATTATTCACTTTTCCCGTGTCACCGCAAATTCAACGCAGTTTATCAGCGCTTTTTTGTATTGATTATCTTCAAAGCCATTGAGTTCTTCGATGGCTTTGTTTTTATATTCTTCCATACGTTTTCTCGCATACTCAACTCCTCCGTTCTTCAGGGCAAAATTAGTAATATAAGCGACATGCTCGCGGGTATAATCCTTCAGATTTATCCAGGTAAGAATTTTTCTCCTTTCTTCATCATCCGCATTTTCCAGGGCGTAGATTAGCGGGAGTGTCACTTTTCCGTCGCGAATATCATTGCCTGTAGGCTTCCCAATATCAACATTCCGGTAATAGTCAAAAATATCATCTTTAATCTGAAAACAATACCCCAGGTATTCTCCATATTTTTTCAAATGTTCAATGCTTATTCTGTTGCTATTCACCGACAAAGCTCCTACTTCGGTACAAACAGAAAAAAGAAAAGCTGTTTTTTTCTGAATAATTCGGAAATATTCTGCTTCTGATATCTTTGATTGCCGGGTACTGTTCAACTGCAACAATTCCCCATCAGACAATTGGCTTCCTATGAAAGAAACAGCATTCAAAACATCAATATTCGCTGTTTTGACAACCTGAAACAACGCTCCGGAAAGCATGTAGTCACCTGACAATACCGCCACCTTATTACCCCAGCGGGCATTTACCGACGGACTTCCCCGACGTTCATAGGTATCGTCAATCACATCATCGTGGACCAAACTTGCTGTATGCAATAACTCCATAGCTATCGCTCCATGAATAGTTGACATATTCACATCGCCCACCAGCTTAGCAGCCAGTATAACCAATATAGGCCTGAGCTTTTTCCCGGCACGCTGAAAAATGTAGCCATTCACACTCTCCAGAATGGGATTGTCGGTTTCCATACTGGTTACAAATGTTTTATCAAACAACTCCAGTTCTGGACGGATGGTATCTTTTATTGACTCAATAAGATTCATTTGGAGCATTTCTTCCTCACAAGCTGCAAAAGTAAACAAATTTGTTCTAAGTGCGCACAATGGGGTTTAAAAATGAATTAATTTTAATTACTTTTACAGTCACAAACAATTATGGATTCAGATTGTTCTGATTCAATCTATAAATAACATGAATGATGAAAAAACTCTTCCTGATTGACGCCTACGCCATTATTTACAGAGCATACTACGCCTTTATCCGGGCGCCAAGAATCAATTCCAAAGGCTTAAACACTTCCGCCATATTCGGTTTTGTTAACATGCTGGAAGATGTGCTCAAAAGAGAAGAGCCTTCTCATATTGCCGTGGCGTTCGACCCTCCGGGACCAACTTTCCGCCACGATGCCTTTGAAGCTTATAAAGCCCAACGGGAGTCAACGCCGGAAGATATTAAATTATCTGTTCCTTATATAAAAAAAATCATCAGCGCCTATAATATTCCCATGCTTGAGGTTTTCGGATTTGAAGCTGATGATGTCATCGGCACTATTTCTAAAAAAGCAGAGAAAGACGGATTTGAGGTGTATATGCTTACTCCGGACAAAGATTACGGGCAATTGGTTTCAGAACATATTTTCATGTACCGCCCCCGTCATAATGGCGGTTACGAAATTATGGGGCCTACAGAAATCAAAGCTAAATATGATCTGGACAGTCACGAACAAGTAATCGACCTGCTTGGCCTGATGGGAGATAACTCCGACAATATTCCCGGATGTCCGGGTGTTGGCGAGAAAACTGCCGTTAAGCTACTGAAAGAGTTCGGCAGTATCGACGCGCTGCTTACCCGCACTGATGAACTGAAAGGTGCACTTAAAACCAAAGTAGAAGAAAACGTTGAACAAATCAGGTTCTCAAAATTTCTGGCAACCATCAAAACAGATGTTCCGGTAGAATTTGATGAAAAAGCATTTTTAGTCGAACCAATCAACGAAACAGAACTGAAAGTTTTATTCGACGAACTGGAGTTCCGTACCATGTCGGCTAATAAATTCGGCAACGTATTTACCTCGCTCCCGCCCGACCTACCGGTTTCCAGAATTCAGTTCGCACCCCCCAAAAACAGACATGGACAGATGTCCTTATTTGGAGAAGAAGAGGAATCAACTGAGAAGGAAAGAAGTCAGGACACAAAAAAGAAAATTCTCACTCCTCCTGTTTCTGAGACTCCATCAGCAAAAATATTGGTTAACGGACTAAACTCAATTCACAACACTCCCCACGAATATATTTTAGTCGATAGCAAGGCAACACGTGCCAATTTGATTTCGCAATTATTCTTACAAAAGTCAGTTTGTTTCGACACAGAAACAACCGGCGTTGATGTTTTCACTGCTGAAATGGTCGGACTGTCTTTTTGCTACGAAAAAGGAAAAGCATATTACGTTACACTACCGCCAGAAAAAGAAGCTTGCGCGGAAGTTATCCGCGAGTTCAAGGCTTTCTTTCAAACTGAGCATATTGTAAAAATAGGGCAAAATGTAAAATTTGACCTGTTGATGCTCGCCATGTATGGCATCGAACTGAAAGGTCAGATTTTCGACACCATGATTGCCCACTACCTGCTTCAGCCTGAGTTAAGACATGGGATGGATTATCTGGCCGAGATTTATTTGCGATACAGGACCATCCATTATGAGGAAATGGTTGGCGGCAAAGGCAAAAATCAGCCTGATATCCGGAGTGTTGACATAGAACTGTTAAAAGAGTATGCAGCAGAAGATGCTGACATTACTTTTCAGTTGAAAGAAATATTAGAACAAGAAATCAGCAGCAACAAGCTCGAAGCACTTTTTTACGATATTGAGATGCCGCTGATGAGGGTACTGGCAACCATGGAATTCAATGGTGTCAGAATAGATGCAGAAGCTCTTAAACAAAGTTCCGTAATTCTTACAGAAGAAATGTTGCGGTTAGAAAAAGAAATTCATCTGCTCGCCGGACTAGAATTTAATGTATCCTCTCCCGCACAGGTTGGAGAAATTTTATTCGACCACCTGAAACTAGATGAAAAAGCGAAAAAAACAAAGACCGGTCAGTATTCAACTTCGGAAGACATCCTCGAAAAAATCAAGTTTAAACATCCGATTGTCAGCATGATTCTGGAATACAGAGGACTGAAAAAGCTTCTCAGCACCTATATCGACGCCTTACCACAAATGATTAATCCCCGTACCGGAAAAGTACATACTTCATTTAACCAGACGGTTACAGCAACCGGTCGACTCAGTTCAACCAATCCCAATCTACAAAACATCCCCATCCGGGATGCACAAGGAAAAGAAATTAGAAAAGCTTTTATCCCGGATGATAATGCCGTTTTTCTAAGTGCTGACTACTCCCAAATCGAACTGCGCATCATGGCACACCTGAGCGGAGATGAAAACATGATCGAAGCTTTCCGGAGTGGTCATGACATTCATACAGCTACAGCAGCAAAAATCTATAAAATTCCAATGGAAAAGGTTAATTCCGATATGCGCAGGAAGGCAAAAACAGCCAATTTCGGAATTATTTACGGGATTTCTATATTCGGTCTAGCCGATAGGTTGAATATATCAAGGACTGAAGCCAAAGAACTGATCGATGGATATTTCAATACCTATCCATCTGTAAAGTCGTATATGGACAAAGCCATTCAGGAAGCAAAAGTAAACGGGTACGTTGAAACCATTTTTGGCAGAAAGCGGTATTTAAGTGATATCAATTCACAAAACAGCATTGTCAGAGGTTACGCCGAACGAAACGCCATCAACGCACCCATCCAGGGATCTGCTGCTGATATCATTAAAATTGCCATGATCAGGATACAGAAACGAATCAATCTTGAGAACCTGAAAACACAAATGATCATGCAGGTACACGATGAACTGAATTTTTCTGTCGCTGCCGAAGAGCTGAATACTGTCGAAAAGCTGGTTAGAGAAGAAATGGAAAAGGCGGCTGAACTGAATGTTCAATTGATTGCCGACTGCGGTATTGGTTCAAACTGGCTGGAGGCTCATTGACATGGCAGCAGCAATTCCGGCCGATTATACAAGGCCAAAGCAAAAAACCCGCTACCAATCTGATAGCGGGCTTTTTATATTTATTATGGAACATTTATGCCAACTTATTGATATAAACCGCCAGTTTTGATTTCAGGTTAGACGCTTTATTTTTATGAATAATGTTGCGCTTAGCCAATTTGTCCAACATAGCACTCACTTTAGGCAACATTTCTGCTGCAACAGATTTTTCAGTAGTTGCACGCAATTTACGTACAGCATTACGGGCAGTTTTTGCATAATAACGATTATGCAATTTACGCTTGTGTATCTGACGTATTCTTTTGATTGATGATTGATGATTTGCCATCTCAATAAACTTTTAAATCTTTAATATTGTAGCCCATAGGGGAATCGAACCCCTCTTTCAAGAATGAAAATCTTGCGTCCTAACCGATAGACGAATGGGCCTTCATTTTTTTTAACAAACAACTGACCTCTCAATTGCGGGTGCAAATATACGTCAGTTTTTTTATTCCACAAAGCCTTTTGAAAAAATTTTTATATTATTTCCCAAGTATCTGTTTTTCTATAAAATGTTCACAATTTAAAAAATGCCCAATAAACGCAGAGTCATTATTGATTGATTTATTGTATTTTTGCATGGAATTAACTTGTTGTTATGATTTCAAAAACAGCCGGCATCGTTCTGCGGACACTTAAATATTCTGATAAATCATCCATTGTCACCATTTACACCCGTGAATGGGGAAGCACATCATACATGGTATATGGACCCAACGGGAAAAAATCTACCGTCAAATCAGCTTGTTTTTTACCTCTTTCATTAATTGAAATTTCGGCCGCACATCATCCTGGAAAAGAGATACATCAACTGAAAGAAGCAAGGATACAATATAATTTATCAGGAATTTACAGTAACCCGGTAAAAAACGCCCTTACTTTTTTCATCGCAGAATTACTGTACAAAACATTAAAGCAACCCGAACCTGAACCACATATTTTTAACTTCCTGCAACAGGCCATACTCATGTTGGAACATAGTGGAGATGATATTGCCAACTTCCACCTTATTCTCATGGTCAAATTATCGGGCTATCTCGGTTTTGAACCGAATGGAGAAGAAAAAAACGCCCGGTATTTTGACCTGATGAATGGCGTTTTTTTATCGCATCAACCTCTCCACAGACACTTCATGTCACCTGAAATGACTTCAATCTTTGCTTCTCTGTTACGTTTATCGTTTGAATCGCCAGGGGCTTTACTCCTGAACCGCGACAAAAGGAACGAGTTATTAGATCTACTGATTGAATACTACAAATTACATGTCCCCGAATTTCACGGGCTGAATTCGGTTACTGTTTTACACGAAATATTCAACTGAAATCAAGAATTGTTGCGGCAGGACCAACTTGAAGTGAAAGTTCACGTCCTAAAATCAGGGGGTAATTAATTTTCTCATGTCCCGCAGGCAAACCAAAACAAACCGGGAAATGATAACCGGCTGTAACATCTGAAATTATTTTCTTGATGCTTTTATGCATGAGCGAATCTTCTTTGCAATCAGTAAAATGCCCGATAATAAGTCCGGAAATGATCGAAAAAACCCCTCCTAACCGAAGATTCTGCATCATCCGGTCGATATGATAAGCTCGTTCTCCAACATCTTCAAGGAATAATATAGCGCCCCGATAATCAAAATCAAAAGGGGTACCTCGCAAGCCCATCAATACAGAAAGATTCCCTCCAATAAGTTTTCCTTTCACACTTCCTTCCCGGTTCATCACATCAGGAGGAAGCTGATATACCGGATGATGTCCTTCCATGAGCAATTTAAGAAACTGCAATGAATCAGCATTTTCAGGAAGCTCAGTCAGGTGCTTTGCCATGGCACCATGCACAGACGGAACATTCAAATTCGACAACGCCGCATGGATGATGGTAACATCACTAAATCCTATCAACCACTTATGATTGTGTTGAATAGAAGAAAAATTTATTTTATCAATTATTTGCGCCAGCCCGTATCCTCCCCGGCTACACAACACGGCAGTCAGGCCATCATCGTCAAGGGCTTCCTGTAAATCATGAGCTCTCTGCAATTCCGTGCCGGCATAACGACCATATACTTCACGGGCATAACGGCCTTCAGACACTTCAAAACCCCAGCTTTTTAGTCTTTCCGTTGCCCCGTCAATCAGATCGGGATTAATAACCCCCGAAGGGGAAATAATTCTGATCTCAGGTTTGTTTGTTTTTAATTCGGCCATGATCCTGTTCATTTACTAATCCCGGTAGAACACCCACTTCATCATTTCTTTCCATGTAATCTTTTTCCCATACATCAGAATTCCTGTACGGTATATTTTCCCTGCAACCCAAGTGCTGGCAATAAACGAAAGGATTAAAATTCCAATTGAAAGCGCCAACTGCCATATCGGAACACCAAACGGCAATCTCACCATCATCACAATCGGAGAAGTAAACGGAATCATCGAGCACCAAAAAGCAAGCGGACCATCCGGATTCTCTGCACTGTAAATGGCTGCATAAATAGCAAAAATTATGGGCAAAGTTAAAGGCAAAGAAAATTGTTGTGTATCTGTTTCATTATCGACAGCAGAACCGATCGCGGCGAAAAGCGACGCATAGAGGAGATACCCACCGAGGAAAAACAAAACAAACAAGATTCCTGTCTGAACAAAATCAAAATTATTCAATGCCAGTAGCAGTTCAGAGGCGACACCATCTTGATTATCAAAAGGCAATTGAGATGTTACACCCATCATCTGAGCCTGCTGATAAGATTCTATGTCAAGTGTTGTTCCAAAAGCACTTGTAAGGGTGGTTACCAGGATCACGGACAATATGACCCACAAAGCAAACTGTGTTAACCCCACCATTGCGATACCGATAATTTTCCCCATCATCAACTGAAATGGTTTTACCGAAGAAATGATGACTTCCACAATACGGCTTGTTTTTTCCTGTACCACACCCGACATAACTTGTGCGCCATATACTACGATAAAAATATAAATTACAAATGCTGAAATCATACCAATGATGACCGCCAGTTCAGCTGAGCCCATTTTTTCTTCTCCATCCTTGCCCCATCTGACCGTTTTAACATCAATATCAACTTTTGTTTTTTCGACCAGTTCTTTGAAGTCAGGGATATTCAGTTCAACAAGTTTCTTTTCTTCAACAAAAGTTTTCAGCACTCCCGAAACATACGATTTTAATTCCATACCAACCTGTTCTTCGGAAAAAAGAGTAGCGGCTTTCGGATTGACCGAGAGATCCTCCGGAATATAGAGTACAGCAGCATAACTGTCTTTTTCTCTCGATCCCTTGAAAGCGTCTATTTTCTGATCTGCAAACTCAAAGTGATAGCTATCATTATCCACAAAAACAGATCTGTACAAACCTGTCTGATCTATCACGACAATCTTTCTTACTGTATCGTCATTAATTTGTGCCAGCAAGAGTGGCACCATAATCATACCAGCAATCAGGAGCGGAGTAAGGAAAGTTAATATAATAAAGGAGGGCTTCATTACCCTCGTTGTATATTCTCGTTTAATTATCAAGGCAATTTTACTCATATCTCGGGGTTTTTGAGGTTACAGTTTGAATAAAGATATCATTCATGGTAGGTAACACTTCCTCAAATGAAAAGAGTTCCGACTGTGTCATTATGCTGCTCAGTAACTGGTTATTTGACTTTACGGAGGTTAACTTAATCACCTGTTCAAAACCGTGATGATTTTCTTTTTGTTCCAGTATTTCAAACTCCACAGCATGCAAATTGGTTTTAGTCACAACGCGATAGGTCCCGGCAGCATGAGAAGCCCTGATTTCATTCACATTCCCCTGCAAGACTATTTTAGATTTGTCTATCAGAGATATATTATCGCATAATTCCTCCACAGAAGACATATTATGCGTAGAAAAAATAATGGTTGCACCTTTGTCTTTTAAAGCAAGAATCTCTTTTTTGAGCAAATCGGCATTTACCGGATCGAACCCACTGAAAGGTTCATCAAAAATAAGCAGTTTCGGTTCATGAAGAATGGTAGTAATAAACTGTACTTTCTGAGCCATCCCCTTAGAGAGTTCTTCTACCTTTTTGTTCCACCATGATTGTATTTCAAACTTTTCGAACCAGTATTTGAGGGCTTTTAGGGCATCCTGCCGGCTCATTCCCTTTAACTGAGCCAGATACAAGGCCTGCTCACCTACCTTCATCTTTTTGTACAGCCCTCTTTCTTCAGGTAAGTACCCGATGTGCCGAACATCTTCGGATCTCAGTTTTTTCCCATTCAGGAATACATCTCCACTATCAGGAGCAGTAATGCAATTGATGATGCGAATGAGGGTAGTTTTGCCGGCTCCGTTGGGACCAAGCAATCCATACACCGTGTTTTCAGGGATATCCAGACTCACCCCGTCCAACGCCAGGTGACCGGAAAATTGCTTAACTACATTTTTAACTTCTAATAATTTCATATATTTTTATTGACTACAGTTTGCGGTCAACAGTCGCCAGTCAACGGTCAAACGACTAACGTCAAACGACCTTCATTGCAAGGAGCGTGATAAGCGACGCGTCAACCCCTTCGAACACGCATTTGGCCGTTTTCCCTCCGATATTCATTATTCGCTATTAGTTATTCGCTTTCCGCTCTCAGCTTTTCGTTCTCCGCTTATCAAAGCTTTCCTTCGTCACAAAAACTATAATAACTTCCTCCGGCGATGATGATGTGGTCAAGAAAGCGAATTCCCACCGCGTCGCATCCGACTTTGACCCGTTGGGTTACCTTTTCATCTTCACGACTCGGGAATTTTTGTCCCGACGGATGATTATGTGCAACGGCTACACAGGCAGATTTCTTTTCAAGAGCCAGTTTCAGCAACATGGGAATATCTACAACCGTCTGGCTACTCCCGCCCTGGGTTAATTTCCGAGTCTCGATCACCTTGTTTGCTCCATCCAGCAAGGCAACCCAAAATTCTTCGTGATTCAAATCAATCATGTTGGCCTCAAACAAATAGAAAAGATCGGCACTTGAACTGATTTTCTTTTTTTCAACTGTTTCCTTCGTTTTACGCCTTTTCCCAAACTCAAGCGCCGCAACTATAGTAATTGCTTTAGCCTCGCCAATTCCTTTGAACTTTTCACATAGTTCGTGTATTGTAAGCCTTGCCAATTCATTAATATTATGCTGACAGGCTGCCATTACCCTTTTGGCCAGATCGACCGCTGATTCGTTTTTACTTCCGGAACCTATCAGAATGGCTAATAACTCAGCATCTGATAATGCCATTGTTCCTTTTTTAAGCATTTTTTCACGGGGACGGTCTTCTTCTGACCATTCCCGTATGGTAAGATGTTTTTCCTCTTCAAACATAAAAACAACAAATAATTTTTCGATCAGGTAAATGCGAGCGTAAAATTAAATAAAAATGTTAGATCAAGGGGTGTAAAAGGTAAATTTTTATAAGAAAAACTCTATATTAGCACGCGAAAACAACCATGTGGCAATTGATATCCTGACAAAATTTATCCTGGGCTTTCTGAAAACCAAGAGCAAAACATTAATTTTAAACCTGTCAGGATTTATAATCCTGACAGGTTTAATTAAAAAAAAGAGACCGGCAATATAACATCGCCGGTCTTTTTTGCTTTTATAAGAATCAAATAAAATCTACTACCTGATTTTTGCTGCTTCTTTCTTTTCTTTTCTTTTGAAAAATTCATAAGAAACCGGAGCCGCAATAAATATGGAAGAATACGTTCCAATCACGATACCAAACAACATGGCAAAGATAAAGCCACGGATAGTCTCACCGCCGAACATAAAGATAATCAGCAACACGAGGATGGTACTCATAGACGTACTGAATGTACGACTCAACATGGCATTGATGGCATCATTGATAACCGATTTCCGGTCACGTTTCGGATACAAGCTGATAAACTCACGAATACGGTCGAAGATAATCACCGTATCGTTTACCGAGTAACCGACCACCGTCAGAATAGCCGCAATAAATGCCTGGTCGATTTCCATCGAGAAGGGCATAATACTGTACAACAGAGAGAATGCTCCAAGCGTAACAATTGTATCGTGAACCAAACCTATAATAGCACCCAACGAATAACTTACATTCCGGAAACGAACCAGGATGTATAATCCAATAGCAATAATCGCGATCAATACAGCCCAAACAGCTGCACGTTTGATGTCATCTGCAATGGTTGGACCAACTTTTTGGGAACTTTGAATGTGCTGATCTTTAAATTCTTCCATACTGGCGTCTTTTAACACCGGTTTTAATCCATTATACAGACGAAGTTCAATTTCATCATCAATTGTATCCGAGTTATCATCAATTTTAAATTTGGTAGAAATACGCACCTGATTATCTGATCCAATAGTTATCACCTGAACCGTTGTACCATCGAATGCATCTGACAGCATGTCGCGCACATCCTGTGTTTTAACTGATTCTTCAAAGCGAACAACATAATTTCGTCCACCACTGAAATCAATACCCAAACTGAAACCTCTTGTAGCAAAAGACACAACGCTGATGAGAATTAAAACCGATGAAATTATATAGGCAATCTTACGACCTCCAAGGAAGTTCAGCTTCGCATTCTGAAACCAACCCTGAGTTGTTTTAGTTGTAAATGGCAGTTCTTTTGCTCTTTTACTATTTGCATAAGTATCTAACATCAACCGGGTAAGAAATACAGCTGAAATGAAAGAAGTAATAATACCAATAATAAGTGTATTGGCAAATCCTTTGATTGGTCCGGTACCAAATACCGATAATACAATACCGGTTATCAGGGTGGTTACATTGGCATCAATAATGGCAGAGATTGCACCTTTGAAACCATCGTCAATAGCACGTTTCATTGATTTCCCAGCACGTAACTCTTCCCTGATACGCTCATATATCAGCACATTTGCATCGACAGCCATACCAAGGGTCAGCACAATACCAGCAATACCGGGCAGTGTCAGAACCGCAGAGAAAGAAGCCAGAATACCAAACAAAAAGAATACATTCGCAAACAAGGCAAGGTCAGCTATTAATCCGGGTATAAGTCCGTAATAGAAAATCATGTAAAGAAGCACGAGTAAAAACGCGATAACAAATGACACTAAACCACTATTAATAGCATCCTGTCCCAAAGACGGACCAACGATATCTTCCTGGACAATGCGTGCAGGAGCCGGCATTTTACCTGACTTCAATGTATTGGCAAGGTCCTTCGCTTCTTCAACAGTAAAGTTACCGGTAATTTGTGATTGTCCACCCGTAATTTCAGTATTAACAGTCGGGAATGAATAAATATATCCATCCAGTGCGATAGCAATAGACTTACCAATATTTTCCTTGGTCATGCGCGCCCATATTTTAGCGCCCTCACTATTCATGCTCATAGAAACATTGGCATAAGCAGAAGTCTGACTAAAATCTGCACGGGCATCTGTTACAGCATCTCCACCAAGAGGTGCGCGGTTATCACGATTAGTTTTAATGGCAATTAGCTGATAAATATCTCCTCTGTCGTTAACGGCCTTCACTGTCCAACGTAACCCAAGGTTGGCCGGGAGCAACTCTTTAACAGCTCTCTGAGCGAAATAGCTGTTAACACGAGCAGTATCTTTATAATGCGCGTACCCTACCACGGGGCCTCTGCTAAACTGACCATTTTCGATTCCCGGAATTTGCAACACGGATAACAGCGGATGTTCTTTTTTAAACTGTTCCTGAACTTTTAAAGAATCAACAGACACCTCTTTTTGTTTAAGTGCTGCAACCAAACTATCCTGTTCATTAACGGGAGTTTCCTTAACAACATCGTCCTTCTTTTCAACGGCAGGTGCCTTTTTAATCGAATCTACAGAAGCTTGTTGAGCAGCCAGAACACGATCTGCCTCCATGAGGTTATTTACAATTTCGCTTAACTCAAATGTTTCCCAAAACTCAAGATTAGCAGATCCCTGTAATAATTTACGTACCCGTTCAGGTTCCTTAACGCCCGGAAGTTCAATTAAAATACGTCCCACATTGTTGTTATCACGCTGGATATTCGGTTGCACAACCCCAAAGCGGTCGATACGGGAACGTAAAACATTGAAGGAATTGCTGATAGCGCCGTCAATCTCACTTCTCAACACCGAAACCACTTCGTTATTAGTAGAACGTAATGAAATTTTATCTTTTAATTCCATGGTACTAAAAACAGATGCCAACTGACCCTGAGGATTAATTTCTTCAAATGTCTTCACAAAAAGATCGAGATAATCAATCTGGCTATTAGTTTTCTGACGTTCAGAAGCTGTCTGGAGCGCCTGCAAAAATTCAGGACTGTTATTGTAACCTGACAAGGCACGCAAAATATCCGCAACAGAAACTTCTAATGTCACATTCATTCCCCCCTTCAGGTCAAGACCCAGGTTAATCTCCTTTTCGCGACATTCTTTCAACGTGTAACCAAAGTAAACTTTTTCACCAGAAAGAGAATCAAGATACTGATACTCTTTCATCTTATCTCCAGCAGCATATTCTTTGGCTTTTCTATTATAGGTACCAGTTACAACTGAAAATGAAAGATAAAACAAACTTACCAAGGCAAGCAAAATTGCTAAAACTCTTACAATACCTTTGTTTTGCATGGAACTTCTTTATTTAATAAAACAATAATAATTTTTTTAACGAGCCGCAAATATAATATTTTTTTTTGATACAAACGATTATGTTAGTGAAATAGTGGTTGGTGGTTAGCGAATAGCGAATAGCGGAAAATGAAAAGCGAAAAGCGTAAGACTATAACTATTAGCGAGTATTTATTGTTTGATTTTAGTCTGATGACCGGAGACTGGAGACCGGAGACTGGAGACATTAAAAAAACCGAAAAATAATTTGCAGGTTCCGAAAAATGCACTATCTTTGCAGTCCAAAACATCGCGGAGTGGAGCAGTGGTAGCTCGTTGGGCTCATAACCCAAAGGTCGTTCGTTCGAATCGGGCCTCCGCAACGTAAAAAAGCTGTCTTATTAAATGAACTGTACCCCAAAAGTTAGACAAAAAACTTTTGGGGTATTTTTATGGAAAAAATTAAGCGAAAGAATCTGAAACATAGTTATTCAGATAAAATTAAAGTTTTAGAATTATACAATCAGGGT
>JAQVNN010000133.1:0-1359 GCA_028703105.1 Paludibacter sp.
ACATGCCAACGAATCCCTTTCAGGAGAAATACTACACGATAGATTTTTATGCCCCCGACCGTCCCCCCCCAGGCGCCACCAATGATCATCGCCCCAAAAATAATCATCAAAAAAGAACGATCGTCCCACAAATGAATATTAGACGTCTGCCATCCTGTGGTAGAGATGGCACTGACATACTGAAAAACACCTTCCCTGAATGGTTCCTGAACCGAAGGGGAATACGTTAACAGTACAGAAAGAATAAGACTCCCCAAAAAGAAACAAATCAGTAAGGAGCGTGTCTGAATATCTCTCCATATTTCATTTAGTTTTCCGTTATAAAAGATTCTGAAATAAAAAGGCAGGGAGAAAGAACCTAGTACCATAGGTAAAATATGCAGCGCTTCCATTGCAGCAGAATGGTAACCGGCAATGCTGTCGTCGAGGGTGCTAAAACCTCCACTCGAAAGTCCGCACATCGCATGATTGATGGCGTCAAAAACATTATCGGGCAACGGATATCCGGGTAATATCAACCATGTTCCAATGATTAAATAGAGTATAGTAATACCGGTAATAATTGCATATGATTTCCAGATACCCTTTGCCGTGTCAATAACTTTATTGCGCAGATTAATCCCCGTTGATTCAGAACGATAAAGTAATTTAAGACTTCTGCCGGAAATATGCTTTACCATTGTCAAAGCCAGCACAATAAAGCCTGCACCCCCTATCCATTGTGCAAATGACCGGTAAAACAACAGCGTTTTCCCTATCGAAGGTTCATGTACCGACATCGTCAATCCCGTGGTAGTAAACGCACTCATACTTTCAAACAAACAATGGAGAGGATTATTGAAATAAAGGATACTCGAAGTGTAATCTGCACCTACAGGAATAAAGGATTGGATAACCTCATGAGGAGTGATGTAAGATATGACTAAAAATGGCAATCCACCTAACACAGTCATAAAAAACCAACCCAAAGCTGCAATAACATACCCGTGATTATACTGTGGTTCAATCGCTCTGTTAAATATGAAATAAGTTCCTTTTCCCAGAAGAAAAGAAAACGCAGCTGAAACAGTGAATCCGATTGACGAATACCATTCACCATAAATAACACCTACAAATGCGGGGACAATGAGAATTAATCCCATCAGGGAAAACAAGTTTCCCAATTCTTTTAAAACAATTTGGTAAGTCCTGTTATACCTCATAACTTCAATCTTTTACACCTGCAAACACCTTTCAGAAGCATTTTATACGGCTGCAAATGTAATTTTGAAATTATAAAGATTTTATAAAGAAATATCGTGTAAACATAAAGATAGTATCATAGATGTTATCCACTAACCACTAATCAAACATCTGCCC
>JAQVNN010000133.1:1459-4198 GCA_028703105.1 Paludibacter sp.
AAATAATAATGCTGTGGATTCATAACTTTCTCGCGATAATGCACTTCATAATGGAGATGCGGGCCGGTTGATTTACCGGTATTGCCGACTAAACCAATCACATCACCCCGGTTTACCTTTTGCCCTGCCTTTACACGAATCTGATGCATGTGTCCATATAGCGTTTTATACCCGAAACCATGATTGATTTCTACGGCATTACCATATCCCTGCCTCCATCCTGCTAAACGAACAATCCCGTTGCCGGTTGCATAAATCTCAGTTCCGATAGGCGCTGTAAAATCCATACCTTCGTGAAACCTCCGGGTTCTGTATATTGGGTCAATACGCCAGCCAAAACCAGAGGCTGTACGGGTCAAATCTTTATTAAGAATAGGTTGAATTGCCGGAATATGTTTCAACATTTCTTCCTGATTGCTGGCTAATTTCACCAATTCGTCATATGAATTCGACTGGATATACAATTGCTTTTTCAGCTCATTGTATTTTTGAGTGGTAGCAACCGCGATTTGAGAGTTGGTCATCGACAACAATTGTCTGTAATATTCAGAATTACCGGCGGTTGATTTACGAATAGAATATGGTATAGGATCAGCCTGAAAAACAACACGATAGAGATTATCATCCCGTTGTTGTAAATCAGCCAAAATCTCACTTACCTCATCCATGTTTCGCTCAAGTAACTTATACTGGGCGTGAAGCCTGTTTTTTTCCTGAATCAATTGCACTTCTTCAGGAGAACTGATCAATGAAACAAAGATAAAAAAGAAAACAATTCCCAACGATACGCCTGAAAATAAATGAATCAATAAGCGCTTCAACTTAAAAAGCAGGGTATTGTCTGTTTCCTCGTAACTCAGGGTTTCAGGGTTGAAGTAATATTTCTTCTTCGCCATGATTTTAGCTCAATTTTAAACTTTTATCGTGCAATTTGATGCAAAAGTAATAAAATTGGAGTATTTTTGCAGTCCTTATAAGGGGATTTTACCATTTATTAAAAGATTAAGAAAATTCTGACAGTTAAAACCCTCTTCTACAATTGTAAATTGTAAATGATTAAATAGTAAATATAAATGACTTCACAGGAAATTCGTCAATCATTTCTCGATTTTTTTGCATCGAAAGGCCACAAAATTGTACCTTCAGCTCCCATGGTTATCAAAGACGATCCGACTTTGATGTTTACCAATGCCGGAATGAACCAGTTCAAAAACATCATACTCGGGAATGACCCGATCAAATATACCAGGGTTGCCGACTCACAAAAGTGTCTGCGGGTAAGCGGCAAGCACAACGACCTCGAAGAGGTTGGTCACGACACATACCACCACACCATGTTCGAAATGCTGGGCAACTGGTCGTTTGGTGATTATTTCAAGAAAGAAGCCATCGAATGGGCATGGGAATACCTGACGGAAGTACTCAAATTAGATAAGGATCGACTCTACGTTACCGTATTTGAAGGCTTTCCATCCGAAGGACTCTCCCGCGATGATGAAGCAGCTGAAATCTGGTCACAGTTCCTGCCGGCAGCACGCAT
Source organism: Paludibacter sp. (assembly GCA_028703105.1). Taxonomy (GTDB): domain Bacteria; phylum Bacteroidota; class Bacteroidia; order Bacteroidales; family Paludibacteraceae; genus Paludibacter. The sequence continues at coordinate 3,000 of JAQVNN010000133.1, forward strand.
CATCAATGGCAACAAAAAAGACAATTTCTGGGAAATGGGCGATACCGGTCCCTGCGGTCCCTGTTCCGAAATCCACATCGACATCCGCGATGATGCCGAAAGAGCAAAGGTGGACGGACTAACCCTCGTGAATGGTAATCACCCGCAGGTGATTGAAATCTGGAACAATGTATTCATGCAATACAACCGCAAAGCCGACGGTTCATTAGAAGGACTGCCGGCTAAAGTAATCGACACCGGCATGGGATTCGAGCGCCTTTGCATGGCTATTCAAGGTAAAAAATCAAATTACGATACCGATATTTTCCAACCCATCATACACGCAATTGGTAAAATTTGTGGTATTGCGTACGGACAGAATGAAAAAACCGATGTGGCCATGCGCGTTATTGCTGACCATATCCGAACGATAGCATTTTCTATTACCGATGGACAGTTACCTTCCAATGCCAAGGCAGGTTATGTGATCCGCCGGATTTTACGTCGTGCCGTACGCTATGGCTATACTTTCCTGAATCAACGTAGTGCTTTCATGTACAAACTGACCGATGCGCTGTGTGAAGTAATGGGAGGCGCTTATCCGGAACTGATTGCACAAAAAACACTGATTGAAAAGGTGATCAAAGAAGAAGAAGATTCTTTCCTGAGAACGTTGGAGACCGGAATACGCCTGCTCGACAAAGTGATGGATGAGGCTAAAAAATCAGGCCAAACAGCCATTTCCGGTAAAGATGCCTTTACGCTTTACGACACCTTTGGTTTCCCGCTTGATTTGACAGAATTAATTCTCAGGGAAAATAACTTCACTGTTAACATCAACGATTTTAATGCTGAAATGCAGCAACAAAAAGAACGTGCCCGCAATGCGGCAGCGGTAGAAACCGGTGACTGGGTAACAATTCGTGAAGGCGACAGTAATTTCGTGGGATATGATTATACCTCTTACGATACGGAGATTCTGCGGTACAGAAAAGTAAAACAAAAGAATCAGGAATACTATCAGCTTGTGCTTTCCAACACACCGTTTTATGCCGAAATGGGAGGACAGGTTGGCGACAGTGGGGTACTGACTTCAGAATCAGAAATCATTGAAATCATCGACACGAAAAAAGAAAACAACTTAGCTGTACACATCGCTACAAAATTACCGGCTGATGTAACGACAGGTTTTACTGCCAGCATCAACCTGGAAAAACGCC
>JAQVNN010000045.1 GCA_028703105.1 Paludibacter sp.
AATTAATGATTATATAAAGAAATTTTTAATTCGAAACAAATAAAAAATGTATACAAAAGTAAAGATATTAATTTTGTGTGTATTGTTTATTAATGGAATACTAATATATGGTCAAACACAAGTTACTAGATATACTCCTAAAGGTTCTCCAGTAAGAGCTTATAACAATATCCCGGAAATGAGTTCAACCGATAAAAATGATTGGAGCAATTATGTAAGCTATTATTTTCCTAATGCAACAGAATTAAATGTCCCCTCTGCTACGCGAAGTTATAATTGTCATGCTTACGCTTGGCATATAAAGGAAGGTGGAGATCGGGTCTGGATAGGTTATTGTTTAACCATTTAAACTAGTCAATATGAGAAAATTATTACATAGTGCCTTTCTTTTATTGATGGCACAAATAGTTCCATTCCTATTTATACTAATGGGAATGGGAGGATGTGAGGCTGAAGCTCAATATGAAGATATATCATTAGAATATACCCGGTGTCCTTGTGAGCATGAAACAAATTTTATAAAGCAAGTATCTCTAAATAATGTTCTTCTATTTGAAGCAAGTAAAACATCTTTTACCGAAATGAAAGAAATCTCTTCTCATGGTGAAGAATCTGAGTTTGTTGAGTATTTCTTAGAAAAAGATAGCGCCGTTTTTTATTCTTTTAAAAAAATATCAAATATAATATATGTTGGAATCGGTTATATCTGTAATTTTCCTCAAAAAGCCAGAGAATGGGTTATACCCCATGGAGGAATTGAAATTTCTTTCACGGCTGATACCTTTGATTCCTGTAAAGGAGTTAGTTCTGTTGGCTTTACTCAGACATATAGTGACAATATTTTAATCTCATTAAAAAGAAAAATCAAATGAGAACAATGTTTATAAGTTTAATCCTGTTATTCTTCTCATTTTCGCTTTATTCTCAGCCGATATTTATATATGGGGAAAACGGCACAAAAATTTATTTGCAGGAAACAGACAGCATTGTCCAAATCAAGTTTCAAAAAAATACTGAAATGAGCGAAAAAACGGATATTATTAAAATGATTAATCCGGAGACGAACATTTCCCAAGCAAATAACGACCGTATATGGATGCCAATAAAGAAAGGGGAACGTTATCCTTACGACGATGTGAAGAAGAATAATTCAGTAATTTATGCTAACCAATCATTAATGAGCGAAGACGGAACCATTCAAATACCAACCGATAAGGTATTGATTCAGATTAGAGATGGTTATAAATTAGAAGAAATCCTTAAAATATTGGGAATAAAATATGAGAACTATAATCACTATTGGGATAATTGATCAGGGTGTAGATTTGGATCATCCTGATTTGGCGGCAAATTTATTGGCGGGTTATGATGCTACCGATGGAGGGAATGGCGGTATTAACGGAGATTGTTGGAGTAACGATGCACATGGTACATGTTGTGCAGGAATTATAGCGGCAATAGATAACACAATCGGAATCAAAGGAGTTGCACCTAATTGCAAGATTATTCCCATTCGTGTTACTTATACATTGTATGGATATCAAATTTGGGATGATGACTGGATTGTAGATGCAATAAACTATGCGTGGGAGGTTTCTGAAGCTGATATTATAAGTTGTTCATGGGGAGGAGGCACAGTATCTGTTCCTATTAACAACGAAATTAGTAATGCACTGGTTTTAGGAAGAAATAATTTAGGTTGTATAGTTGTTTTTTCGGCCGGAAATAGTAATAATGCAGTTTTATATCCAGCCAACAGTAATCCAGCTATTTTAGCCGTAGGAGCAATAAGTTATTGTGGAGAAAGAAAGTCTCCCTCTTCATGTGATGGAGAAGAGTGGTATAGAGGATATCCATATTATGATTATTTAGGAGGCAGTAATTATGGAAGCCAATTAGATTTAGTAGCTCCTGGTGTAAAAATTTATACTACGGATATTCAAGGTACAGCAGGCTATAACACCTCTTCTGGTACAGCAGGAAATTATTATTCTTCATTTAACGGTACCTCTTCAGCTTGTCCTCACGTTGCTGGAGTTGCTGCTCTAATGCTTTCTATGCGCCCTGATCTTACTGGACAACAAGTTAGGGATGTAATAGAACAAACAACTCAAAAAGTCGGAAATTATTCCTATACTACAACAGTTGGAAGACCAAATGGAATTTGGCATGAGCAAATGGGTTATGGTTTAGTCAATGCCTATGCTGCCGTATATGCTGTTGCTCCTCGTATCTCCGGCCCCTCTTCATTTTCCGGTCAAGCCACTTATACCCTACAGAATCTGCCTGCGGGAGCTACAGTGCAGTGGAGTGTTAACGATATGACATATTTAGATTTGATATCCCAGAATGAGAGAGGAGACAGTGCAGTGTTCCAAGGTGATTATTATGGATTTGGTATTATCTATGCAACAATAACTGTGAATAATATAGATATTGTTATTTCACGCTATGTATATACCGATATTGATCTCACGCCTCTTAATAATTGTTATATTAGTGCCTTAGATTTTGCATGTGGAATGGCTTCTTTTACCATGTCGAACCTGCCTGAGCTTGATTCTGAGGTTAGATGGAGTTGTGATGCCGGTATCGGGTATACTTACGGTTACGATCCCAACCCGACTTACTATTTCTCCACTAGTGCTTATCCGGATAGTCGTCCTGGAGTGGATAAAATGAAGGCACAAATAACTTACAAAGGTAAAACGCAGGAATGGGAACATGAATTTAATTTTAATTTCAACAGGCCTTATGTATATTATCCGGTTGGCGATACCATCCTGTCTGATTATGGTTTTTATTCCAATAACGGCTTAGCTGCAATAGATGTACAATATAATTATCCTTTTAGCTGGATGAGTTCCGAATGGTCAGCCTATGGTTGGGGTTGGCATTTTGTAGACGGAAGTAATGAATTTGCTACTTTTGAAGGACCAACTGGTGTACCGGATATTATGATTGAACTTTGTTTCGACACACCATGTGGAGGAAGAACTTGTTATCAAAGAGAATTTGCTGTGCCGCAAAGCTTGTACAGCATTTCAGCCTCAGCTTTTTCTCTGTATCCTAATCCTGCATCAGACAATGTTACTATAAGTCTGGCAGATGATACGAAAGGGCATAAAAGCAAGACGACAATGGTAGCTGCTTCTTCTTCGGACAACTATGAGATCCAATTATGGAACCCCTTTGGATTAGTGAAACAAGTAACTACCGATCAACCCAAATATCAGCTATCGCTATCTGGCGTTCCGGCAGGTTTTTATTATGTACATGTGATTAAAAACAATTTGACGTACCGAAAGCAATTAATAATTAAATAAGTTCGTAATAACCAGAAGCTAGAACTACTAGCATTTACTTAAAAATAAATTGATTATCATGATGAAACAAAAGACATTATTCGTTCTTTTTGCTTTAACACTACTTGGTGTAAGCTGTTCGCCTTCAGGTAAACAAGAAAAAGAGCAGTCAGCAGAAAAGAAAAGTTTAGTTGCCACTTCGTATTACTCCGGTTTTGAACTGGCACACGACACCTACAATGCCATTTCCGCCGCGAGCGATGGCAAAATCTACTATGTCTTGTCTTCGCAACCCCACGATATAGCCGGACAAGTTCATGTATATGATCCGCAAACGGATAAAACGCAATTTTTAGCCGACTTAACAGCTATTTGTGGTGAAAAAGACAAAAAAGTAATTGCACAGGGTAAAAGCCACGTCCGCTTTTATGAAAGCGATGGCAAGCTTTATTTCTCAACCCATGTCGGTTATTACCAAATGATAAATGGTATGGAACAACTCCCGGTAACGGCACCGGATGGATACGGACTTTACACCGGTGGGCATTTCCTGTCTTATGATCTCGCTACCGGAAAATTTGAAGATTTGGGCTTAACTCCTCATGGTGAAGGAGTGTTAACCATGACCATGGATACAGAAAGAAAACAAATTTATGCAATTACATGGCCTAAAGGTTATTTTATCCATTATGATGTGAATACAGGGAAATTATACGATTTGGGTCTTATCTCAGCAAACGGCGAAGGAGGAAAAGTAGGGGAAGATTACCGTGTTTTATGTCGTTCCATATTTGTTGACCCGCGCGACGGCATGGTGTATTATTCAACTGCCGAAGGAGACATCATGTGTTACAATCCGGCTGCTAAAAAAATTGAAAAACTTGAAAATGTTGATTTGCGGTTAGATTATTTTGGCACGTACGACCCAACCGGAGCAGGCAGCATGGGTTATAACTGGCGTTCAGTCGTATGGTATCCTGCCGGTCAGGTAGCTTATGGAGTTCATGGCAATTCTGGCTATTTATTTAAATTTGATCCAAAAGAGCAAACAATTGAAATAGTGGATAGAATTACTTCCGAACCTTCACGTAAAAGCGGGATGTATGATCAGTTTAGTTACGGATACCTGGGTTTTGATTTGGAAAATGACAAAGAAACCTTGTACTATTTAACTGGAGGTCCTATTTATGAGAATGGGAAAAGAGTGAAAGGGAAAGACAAAATTTCGATGGGAGCTGCTCGGGGATTGGAAAATCTGCATTTAATCACCTATAATATTCCTGCTGGAAAATACATCGACCACGGACCGATATTTTATAAGGACGGTTCGCGCCCTACTTACGTCAATTCAATCGCTTTGGATAAACAGGGCAATGTGTATACGCTCGCAAGATTTGTACACAACGGAAAAGAAGTGGAGGATTTGGTGAAAATTCCTAATCCTTTTGGAAAGTAATATAAAACATAACCACATTAGTCATATAAGTTCATATAAGTAAAGAAAAACGCTCGGATGTTCATTAAATATGAATATGTCAGGAGTATATAAGATATAATGAATCATGGTTTTCTGATGTGAACTTATGTGACTAATGTGGTTAAAAAATTAAACTGTAAAATCTCTTCAATGTGTTTATTTTTGAAAAAGGCGTATTTTATATTGATATTATTTCTTTTCTCCGGTTGTTGCGGTAGTTATGGTGCTGATAAAATCAGTTTTCCGATGAAAGATGCTGCGGTGCAGGAAAAGATTTACTTATTTGACCAAGTTGTTCAGAACCATCCCCGTTTGCTGTTTTCAATTCAGGATGAACAAAGAATCAAACAATTGCAAATGGAAGATCTTTTGTTGAAAGATCTAATCGCGCTGCTGAGAGTTAGAGCCGATAATTTGCTAGAAACCCCCATGATTAGATATGAGCTGAGATCCAGACATTCGGACCTGCTGATGATCAGCCGCGAGCATGTTTACCGGATCATCACCCTGTCGCTTGCTTACCGGATGTTTGGTGATAAACAATACGCTGCAAAAGCAGAGGAAAACCTTATTAATGTATGTAATTACCCCGATTGGGATCCAAAACATTTTCTGGATGTTGCCGAGATGACCGAAGCTGTTGCTATCGGTTACGACTGGCTCTACAATGTATTACCGGACGATACAAAAGCATTGATCCGGAAATCATTAAAAGAAAAAGCCCTGAACCGGGCCTTACAGGAATATGCAACAGGTGACGCAGATTCATGGGCAAAAAGGGAAACTAACTGGAATGTGGTATGCAATACGGGAATGATCATGGCTGCGTTGGCCATTGCCGAAGATGAACGCCCGATGGCCGAAAAAATCATCTCCGAAGCAGTCTTGTATCTTCCCAACAGCCTGAATAATTACGCACCCGATGGCGTTTGGTACGAAGGCATGGGGTATTGGGATTACACCAGCACCAATCTTGCCATGCTACTGTCGTCGCTCAATATTAGTCTGGGACATGATTATGACCTTTCCGAAATGCCGGGTATCAGCAAAACAGCCGGTTTTTACGTGTCGACTTTAAGTCCGGCGGGACAAATTTTCAATTTTGCGGATGCTGTTTCTACCACTCCGACCAATAGTCCTGTTTTTTTCTATTTCAGCCGGAGATATAATCAACCGTCGTTGGCAACCTTTTACCGCAATCAGTTGTCGAAAATTGTAAAGTCGCAGGGTCGTTCCCCAAAATGGCATTTCTTTCTTTGCATTCCTTGGTACGACAATGCCACTACCGCCTCGACAGAAGAAAAACCAGCCTTGCAGATTTTTGAAGATGTGTACAATCCGATGATGGTTTTTAATGGAAAAGTCACTGCTCCAAATTCAATATACCTGATTGCCAAAGGAGGAATGAGTAATCTGCCTCATCAGCATCTTGATGCCGGTTCATTTGTAGTGGAAACAAACGGTGTGCGGTGGTTAGATGATCCCGGGGCTACCGCTAATGATTATGCTTTGCCCGGTTTCTGGGATTATACGCCGGTTACCGGTCAGCGGTGGAAATACTTCCGCTATAATAATTTCAGTCATAATACTTTATCAATTGACGGGCATTTGCAATACTCCGCAGAAAAAGCAAAAATATTGAGATATGATAAAAATACTGCACAGGCTTTCGGTATTATTGACATGACTGCAACTTATGCAGGGTCGGCATCAAAGGTATACCGGGGTTTTAAATTGTTGTCGAACGATTTAATGCTGATTCAGGATGAAGTTAGTTTGTCGCCGGAGTCAAAACAAGTTGAATGGACTTCCATTACCACTGCTGCTATCACAGTTAACGGAAACACCGCTACCCTGCAAAAAGACGGGAAAAGTTTTTATCTGAAAATTATATTTCCGGCTGATGCGACTTTCAGCACAACTGAGGCGAATACCAATAGTGCTGACGCGTCTCCTATGACCCGCTATGCTATACTAAAAACAACTGTCAGTCCTACCGATGGCACGAATCAAACCATTCAGATTGTGATGAGCAGTGATAAAAACGCAATCAACAACACGATTCAAACCGAAGCATTAACTGCATTGAAAAACTGGAAATAATGATTACAGATCTCTCTCCGGGATGACAATCAGCGAAGCGAAGAATTTAAATATGTTTACCGGACAACACTAATAACCATGAGTCTGCTCCGAAAAGCCTACGCAAAAAACATTCATTTGAAAGCTTGAAAAGCCAAACTTTCGTAACCGTAGGTAAGGTGTAACCACAGCCAACGGTGAATTAAAGAAAAAATGCGCAAAAATTCATCAGCATATGAAAAATAACGTTTTTTGAAAGTAACATTACGTTTTTAAGGAAGAAAGCTTGATAGATATTTAATAGTTTTGTTCTTGGATAAACTTAATCAAATACTTTTTTATAAATGAATGTTCGCGCAACCATATTATTTTTACTTTTCTTCTCTTTGTACTTATGTAAGGCGCAGAAAATTATACCTTATCCTAACCAATATGAACCAACAAAGGGAGAGCTGAAAGTTCCAAAGACAATTTCAATCACGGCATCTGGTGAATTTGCCTCCTTAATTCCCGGATTTATACAGTCTGCTGAACAATTTTCGGTGTCGGTAATAGAAAAAAGGAGCAAAGGTTTCATACAGTTGGTGCAAAATTCAACGCTTGTAAATCCCGAAGAATATCGGTTGACAATTACCTCCAGGGAAATTATGATAGAAGCCGGCGAAGCCGCTGGTTGCTTTTACGGATTACAATCAGCTTTACAGTTGATTATCAACGCTGGTTCAGATGGGAAGATACCCTGCGCGTTTATTCATGACTGGCCGAGGTATGCATGGAGAAGTCTGATGTTAGACGAAGCGCGTCATTTTATAGGCATGGAGCAGGTGAAAAGCTTGCTCGATTTTATGGCTTTACAAAAACTGAATAAGTTTCACTGGCACCTTACCGACTCGCATGGCTGGAGAATAGAAATCAAGCAATATCCTTTGCTGACTTCCATCGGTGCAAGGGGCGATCTTACTAATCCAAATGGTGCAGTACAATATTATACGCAGGCAGAAATAGCCGAGATTGTAGGCTATGCGCGACAACGTTTCATTGAAATTATTCCCGAGATTGACATGCCCGGTCATGCTACAGCTGCGACAAGAGCTTATCCAGAATTCAGTGGTGGAGGTTCAAAGAGATATCCCAATTACACCTTTAACCCCGGTAAAGAAGGTACATATACCTTCATTACTAATATTTTGAAAGAAGTAACAACACTTTTTCCTTCCCGATATATTCACATTGGCGGAGATGAGGTGCATTTCGGAAATGAAGAGTGGAATTCGATTGTTGATGTGCAGCAACTAATGAAAAAACACGATTTCAGTAATCTGATTGATGTGGAACATTATTTTATTAAGCGGATGTCTGATTCGATAAGAAATTTAAATAAAACGCTTATCGGTTGGGATGAAGTGGTTGATGCCAATTTACCTGTAGCCAATACCGTAGTAATGTGGTGGCGGCATGAGAAACCAAAACAACTTGATAAAGCTATCAGTAAAGGTTATCAGGTGATTATGTGCCCGAGGATACCGCTGTATTTCGATTTTATTCAACTTGAATCACATAAATATGGTAGAAAATGGTCTGATGGCGCCTACGTACCCATTGAACTTGTATATAATTTTCCGGGTACTGATTATACATCAGGAGTTTCTATTTCAACAGATTTGATAAAGGGCATGCAGGCAAATCTCTGGACAGAAAGGATTCATTCGCCTGAACGATTACAGTTTATGGCTTACCCCAGGATGTCGGCTTTGTCGGAGGCCGCGTGGACTCAGGATAAAATGAAAAACTTTGAGAACTTTAATTCTCGGATGGATTATATGATGAAAATTTATGAAAAAAAAGGCGTTACATACTTCAATTATAGAAATGTTGATGCTGAAACTGAAGTACCGGGTCCTGTAAGATAATTTGTAAATTATTGTATATCAGTATTACAAATTAAATTGCACTTGAATATTATGCATTATTATTAACATTTAATTATTAACCAATTTTTCCTTTTTAATATAGTAAATGGAAAGATTTTAAATTTAAAAAAATGAGAAAGTTAATTACGTTTTTATTGGTAATTTTATTACAGGGTGTAACTGTAATAATGGCTGAAACCTTTTTGGTTTACAGGAGTACGACTGGTGGAACCTGGACGAATACGTCCGGAATTGCAGCTCCAATTGAGGTGGATTTATCTACTGCAAAAAGTGGAGCAGCGGCATCATTAAATGAATGGTTTGCCGATGAACTTTTTTTACCTGGAGATGAGGTTTGGATTATTAGTGGAACTTATGTACTGACTGATTCTATCAGCTTGATTGAAGGTGTTAGTATTTATGGTGGCTTTTCCGGTTCTGAATCTGCTATTACAGGAAGGGTCAAAGGAGCTAATGCTTGGGATTTTACAAACGCGACCATTATTGATGGAAATGAATTATTTATGGGTATCTCAGGTGGTTCTGCAACAAATGCCACGATTATTGATGGTTTAACAATCACAAAATGTAAAAATGCAGCTTCACTTCTTTCAGGTGGAGGAGCATGGATCAATGGTAATGAGGCAACAATACAGAATTGTATTATTAGTAATTGTGTTACTGAAGTGACATCAGCAACTTCATCAGGTGGTGTTGTAATATCTGGTGGTGCAACTATGACTGATTGTTATATACATGATAATCAGACAGCAGGATATGGCGGTGGTGTTACTGTAGTTGGTGATGCATGCTCAATGAGTGGATGTAAAATCACTAACAACTCATCCTTATCATTTGGTGGTGGTGTTAATTTGTTTTCGAATACCAGTGGAGTAACGGTAGAAAATTGTGAGATATCTAACAATACTACAGCTGATAAATCAGGTGGTGGATTGCTGCTATTCAGCATTGCCTTTGAAAATGCTGAACCGATAACAATTACCGGGTGTACATTTGAGTCTAACAGTGCACCTGCAGCTTCCGGTAATGGAGGCGCTATGTATGTTAATACCAATGGTGCTAACACGGTAAATATTACTAATTGTACATTTACAAATAACACTGCTAACGCTACAAAAAGTACAACAAATGGCGGAGGAGCTATTTGGATAGGTCAAGGGAATTGTAATATTGATAAGTGTACCTTTACTGGGAATAAAGTATCTAACACAAGTGGAGGTGCCATTACAAACGCTTCTGCCAATGGTGCTAAAACAATCAGCAACTCTATTTTTACAGCCAATGAAAGTGGTGTACATGGTTCTGCTTTGATGCTTACTTTTTCGGCCACAGTAAACAATTGCTTGCTATATGGAAACAAAGGTGGTAATGTATCTTATGTGGGTACAGGTGCCGGAGTAGTTGGCGTTTACAATAACTGTACTTTTGCATCAAATTTGAATGCTGCAGGTACTGCTTCTGTAGGTGTATACCTGTCAACTCCTGCTGTTGATGCACCCAATGCTATATTTACTAACTGTCTGTTTTATAATAGTGGAGCAAAACCTGCGAATTCAGATAGCGAACCTCCTGTAGTTACTTTTTGCGGATTTGATGTTGATTTGTCAGCTACATGGACCGGAGATGGTAATATCTTTACTATTACAAAAAATTCCTTTGTTGATGCTGATAATAATGATTATCGTTTAGCAACAGGTTCTACTGCAATTAATGCAGGTACTACAATTGTTGCATGTAACCCTGATATTACTGGATTTACTCGTGATGCTAATTATGATATGGGTGCTTATGAATACGATCCAAGCTCATCAGTTAAAAAGGTAGAAAATGCATTTAATTGCTATGCTTTTGGAAATAATGTGATTGTAAAAGATGTAGCGCTTGGAAAAGTGATTAATATCTATTCAGTTACAGGTGTTCGGGTGCTAACCCAAAAAGTAAACGCGAGTTCTATGCAAATTACTTTGCCTGAAGGACTATACATTGTTAATGTTGACTCTCAAAACAAAAAAGTTTTCGTTAAATAATAAATAACTTAGTATTCAGGAAAAGCGTGTTGAATATGACATTCTTTTCCTGATTACAAATACCATTTGTCAATCAATACTTTAAATTTAATTACAATGAAAAAATTAATTACACTGCTCCTGATTGTTTTAATATCGGGTATCACTGTTCATGCAGCAAATACATACCTGATTTATAAAAGTGCAGCAGGAGGAACATGGACGAATACTGGTGAAATAACAAATCCGGTGCTCGTGGATTTGTCAACAATCAATGCCGGAGGCGAAGCATCATTGAATGCCTGGTTTGCTGACAGGAGTTTAGCAGCCCCGACAATGGGCGGAGGTGTACAGTTTGCCGCAGGTGACCAGACCTGGATTATCAGTGGAACCTATGTGTTGACCGATACTCTTAGATTATTTGAAGGTGTTGGCTTGTTTGGTGGTTTTGCCGGAACAGAATCTGCCATCACCGGACGTGAAAAAGGAAGCAATGCCTGGGATTTTACCAATGAAACTATTTTGGATGGGAATGCAACAGTCATGGGTATCGTTGGAGGTTCTGCCTCTGTTGCCACGGTTGTTGACGGATTGTCTCTGAACAACTTTAAAAACACAGCTTCAGCATTGTATGGCGCAGGAGCCAGACTTATCGGAGCATCAACCATCATGCAGAATTGTATCGTGAGAAATTGTGTAACAGCAAGTACCGCAGCTACCTCTTCAGGCGGTGTCGTTTTAAACGCAGGTGCAACGATCAATAACTGTTACATTCATACCAATTCTACCAGTGGATATGGCGCTGGTGTTACCATTACCGGAGACGCTTGTACATTGAGCAATAGTAAAATTATAAACAATACAGCCACCTCTTTTGGAGGAGGAGTGAATTTGTATGCAGCTACCAGTGGTGTAACGGTAGATAATTGTGATATTTCAAATAATACAACAACAGCTAAATCCGGTGGAGGTTTACTTGCATTCAGCACAGGTGTTGTAAATGCAAATCCAGTTACTATATCTAATTGTACTTTTACTTCCAACTCTGCGTCGAGTACTGCCGGTTCCGGAGGAGCTATGTACCTGAACACAAAGGCTGGAAATACCATCAATGTATCAAATTGTTCATTTACATCAAATCAATCAAATGTGTCAAAAAGTACGACGAATGGTGGAGGAGCTATTTGGGTTGGTACAGGTATTTATAATATTGATGCGTGTACATTTACAAATAATGTTGTATCTCTTTCCGGTGGAGGTGCTATTTTGATTGGATCCGGTGCTGCTGTTGCAACAATCAGCAAATCCGTTTTTACAGGGAATGAAAGCACTGCTTATTATGGTGGCGCTTTGATGCTTACTTATCCGGCTACAGTAAACAATTGTTTGTTTTATGGAAATAAAGCTAGTAATGTAATTTACCTGGGAGGAGGTGCTGGAGCTACCGTAGTAAATAATACAACTTTTGCTTCCAATACAAATGTTGCCGGTACAGCTTCATTAGGTATATATATATCGGGGACTTCAGGGGCATTTACCAATTGTTTGTTTTATGATAGTGGAACAAATCCTATTTCAGGAGGAACCGGGACTACCATTTCTTATTGCGGATTCCAAAATACGGTAGGACAAGCTTATGCTACAGCCAACAATTGTATCAAAACAATCAGTGCTGCTTCCTTTGCTGATGCAGCAAATAACGATTATCACTTGTCATCGGGTTCAGCTGCCATAGATGCGGGTACAACAATCGCCGCGATTACTACAGACTTGGAAGGAACAGCCCGTCCACAGAGAAGTGCTTATGATATGGGTGCTTATGAAATCGGTCCAACTGTTGCAGTTCCAGGTACAAATGACCGGTTACTCAATTGTTATGCTGACGGGAAAAACCTTGTCATAAACGGACTGGAATCCGGTGAGCATATCATTGTTTATTCTGTTACCGGAGCACGTGTTTATGAGCAAAAAGCTACTGCAAACTCCTTCAGGATTACACTCCGGGAAGGTATCTATGTTGTGAATATTGATGGACAGAACAAAAAAGTGATTGTTCGCTGATCTCTTATCTAATAAAGTTAATGTATGCTTGTTATGTAAAAGGAGCAAGCATGCATTTTAAATGAATAAAAATATAAAGAATATAATGAACCTCCGGAAAATCAGATTAACTACAATTAATGCTTTGCAAACTCAAATCGCAGGAATCATACTGTTATGCCTTTTCTCCATTTCTTCAGCAGCAACGAACTATTATGTATCATTAGACGGTGATAACAGTTACAACGGTCTGACTCCTGATTCTGCATGGCGTACGATTACCTATTCGGCAATAAAAGCAAGGGCCGGTGATACTATTTTTATCAAAGGAGGAAATTACGGTCATGAACATGTAACTATATACTATCCGGGAACAAGCACTAACCCAATAGTGTATAAAGGCTATGATGGCACGCCGGTGCTGGATGCCGGTGATTACGATGGTAAGGCTATTTCTTTATATGGAAAACCTTATGTGACAATCAAAAACATAAGGGTGGCAAATTACAGGTATGGTATATGGGTGGATGGGAATAGTCATCATGTAATTATCGACAGTTGCATCGCCGACTCCTGTTGCAACACGAATTATGCACAGTATGGTTATGATGGATACGGATTTGTGATTCAAAGCAGTAATTATTGTGAACTTCGAAATTGTTCTGCTACAGACAATGGTGGAAATAATTATTTTCTTTCTAAATCAAATTATTGTACGCTTGATAATTGTAGCGCGTATAGCGTTCAAACAGCCAATAATCAATATATAACAGATTATTACTTTGTTTTAGCCTGGAGCAGTTACAATACGATAAGAAATTGTTACGCGGAAGATGTAAAAGGTTCTTACAAAGGGAATCATGGTTTTATAGTTAAAGATGGAGGAAGTGGTACGCTACATAGCACCGGTAATTTGTTTATTAATTGTACGGCGAAAAAATTTGAAGAATGTTTCTCGTTTGCCCATGGCGCTTATGAGAACAAATTCGACAGTTGTTATGCCGACAATACCGGCAAACGTCCTGCGTTTGGTTTTTGCCTTCAAAACCGTGATGGAGCGTATGATAATATATTTTCTAATTGCACGGCGGTTGGATTAACAGGAGTTGTTAGTGCATATAGTGGAACAGAAAGTGCAGGAAGCAAGTATCAAAATAATACCCTTTTTGAAAATTGTGTATTTAAAGGTGCATATAATACTACGATTGGTGTATATTTACGAAATGCAAAAAATACGACATTCAAGAATTGTACGTATGTGAATCTACCCAATTTATTTCGTTTCAGTAAAAGTAGTTCCGGATCAGACTTGAATACCGGTACTGTCTTGAGAAATTGTATTCTTTCCGGTGTAAAGAATCCATACGACAACACTAAATTGTCACAACCATGGTCGTATGGTTCAATGGAAGCAGGCTATGATGACATGGGTGACGTTTCGATAAGCCATACCGATTTTTGGGGTGGTTTTGAACAACTACCCGGATCTGGCAATATAGCTGTCGATCCTTTATTTGCGGATAGTATAAATTCAGATTTCCATCTTAAATCGGAATATGGAAGATGGAACGGATTGACCTGGGTTAATGATGATGTGAGCAGTCCTTGTATTAATGCAGGTAATCCGGATGATGCTTATAATAATGAACCTGCACCGAATGGTGGCAGAATTAATATGGGCGCTTATGGAAATACAGCCGAAGCGTCAATGCATCCGGGTGTCTCCGGAGTTGAATCAATAAGTGAGAATTCAATGTTTACATGTTATATAAAGGGACAAAATTTATTGATCGGTTTATCTTCCAATGAAATTATCACAGGCACTGTATTTGTGTCGATTACAACAATGGATGGAAGACGTGCCAACTTATCATATAAAAATGAAAATCAAATAATGATTGACATTTCACCCTATCCAAAAGGAATTATCCTGTGTACGGTTTCAACAAATCGGAAAACAGAATCTTTTAAATTGCTTATTGATTGAAATTAATATGGCAAATACGGTCACGCTAAATAAAGAACAAGATAGAATCCTGTCCATTGATTTTTTTCGTGGTTTAGTGATGTTTATTTTGGTATCAGGAATCGGCACTTTATTCGCCGGATTAGCTGAACAGGGTCAGGGGGGTGAAATCATTACTTTTCTTAATAAACATGCTAATCATGGAACCTGGTTTGAAATTTATTTCTGGGACTTGATACAGCCTTTTTTTATGTTTATAGTGGGTGTTGCAATGCCTTTTTCACTCGCGAAGCGATTTGCCGGTGGCGAAAGTTGGAAGCAGTCATTTTTGCATGCATTGAAACGTTCATTTTGGTTGCTTGTTCTTGGATTTATGCTGGGAGCTACTGACAACACTTATTATCTAACCAACATCCTTCCACAACTTTCGCTTGTTTACCTAATCGCGTTTTTGTTGATGCAAAAGAAAATTAAATGGCAATTGACCATATCTTTTGCTTTGATTTTAATCTCTGATTTGCTATATATTTTTTGGCCTGTTGAAGGTTTTAATACACCATATGTTCCGGGGCATAACTTTGGTTCATGGTTGGATTTAGTAACTGTTGGACATTTACATCCTTACCATTGGGTTACTTTCAACGCGATACCGACCAGCGCGCATACTATCTGGGGAGTTTGTGTGGGAAAATTGTTGATGACAGATTGGTCGCAAACTAAAAAGTTTTTGGTTATGTTCATAACCGGACTTTCAGGAATTATTGTCGGTTATATATTGAATAACTTCATCCCTATGATAGAACGTATCAGTACCGGTTCTTTTGTTGTTTTTAGCGGAGGATGGTGTTTGGTAGCCATGGCATTGTCCTATTTGCTGATTGATATCATGAATTTTAAAAAAGGAGCTAAGTTTTTTGCTATTGTCGGGATGAATCCGATTTTTATTTATCTTTTTTCAATGTTGGGTGGAAAGCAGATGCTCAATCGTATGGCAAGACCATTTACGTTTCGCCTTTTCATTTGGAGCAATGATGTAGTCATAGACATGGTAACGATTATAGTAGTGGCTGTTATGATGTGGTATATCAGCTATTTTTTATATAAAAGGAAAATATTTCTCAAATTGTAATATCTGTTGTCAAGGTAGGAAATGAACAAGTACAATCTATTTAAAAATAAATACATGAATAAAATTACTTTTTTAATTGTTTTTATGTTTGTGTCCATGTTTAATATGGCTACAAATTATTATGTTTCCTCTATTTCACCTAATAGAAGTAATACTAACCAGGGTACTTCGCCTGATCTCCCTTGGGCAAACATGAGTAAAGTAAATGGTTACACATTCGCTCCTGGCGATACAGTAAGATTTTATGGTACAATTACCGACCAGTATATGACTGACCCGGGAATTGGCACCCAATCTGCGCCAATTGTTTTTATGGGTACAGGACCGGTGAATGGTCGCGCGATGATTAAGGGCATATCTTTATCCAACACGCAACATGTTGAATTTTTGAATTTTGAGTGTTCTACTGCCGATATAATCCAAATAAGAACCGTTAATACAAGCAAGAATCCGGTCAAATTTCTCAAGTTTGAAAATTTGTATTTACATGGTGGCGTTCAGGGGATTGCTATTACTATACCGACAGCGACAGATATCACTTTTGAAAACACCATCATTGATCAAATGGATGAAGACGGGATATTGTTATCAGACCCGGCAGGTGACAGATTTTCATATATTGGAGGATCAATTACTAATACTGGAAAAGTTAATCCGGGTTGGCATGTGCATGGTTGTTATGCTTCAGGAGGAACCGGCCATCTTTTCGATGGTGTAGTATTTAGGAATAACGCAGGAGGATGTGCCGTCAGCATACGACGTGGAGGTATAACAA
>JAQVNN010000005.1:0-29106 GCA_028703105.1 Paludibacter sp.
AGCTCAGTTGATAGAGCATTAGCCTTCCAAGCTGAGGGTCGCGGGTTTGAGTCCCGTCTTCCGCTCTTTTGCTGTTGTAGCTCAGGGGTAGAGCACTTCCTTGGTAAGGAAGAGGTCGCGGGTTCAAGTCCCATCAACAGCTCTAAGTATAAAGCTTTTATAAAATATATATCGTTTAAAATCTAAAAATAATCTTTGAGTTATGGCAAAAGAAAAATTTGACAGGTCGAAACCTCACGTAAACGTAGGTACCATTGGTCACGTTGACCACGGTAAAACTACCTTGACCGCTGCTATTACTACTGTATTAGCAAAAAAAGGACTTTCTGAGTTGCGTTCATTCGATTCAATCGATAATGCTCCTGAAGAAAAAGAACGTGGTATTACAATTAATACTTCACACGTAGAATACCAGACTGCTAACCGTCACTATGCGCACGTTGACTGTCCGGGTCACGCTGACTACGTTAAGAATATGGTTACCGGTGCTGCTCAAATGGACGGTGCTATTATCGTAGTAGCAGCTACAGACGGTCCGATGCCTCAGACTCGTGAACACATCTTGTTGGCTCGTCAGGTAAACGTTCCCCGTATCGTTGTTTTCATGAACAAATGTGATATGGTTGATGACGAAGAGATGTTGGAGCTGGTAGAAATGGAAATGCGCGAACTGCTTTCATTCTATGAATTCGATGGTGATAATACCCCTATTATCCGCGGTTCTGCTCTTGGTGCACTGAACGGAGTGGCACAATGGGAAGATAAAGTAATGGAACTGATGGATGCTGTTGATACATGGATTGAATTACCTAAACGTGCAGTTGATAAACCTTTCCTGATGCCGGTTGAAGATGTATTCTCTATCACCGGTCGTGGTACAGTTGCTACTGGTCGTATCGAAACCGGTAAAATCAAAACCGGTGAAGAAGTTCAGATCATTGGTCTGGGTCACGAAGCTAAGAAATCAGTTGTAACCGGTGTGGAAATGTTCCGCAAAATTCTGGACGATGGTCAGGCTGGTGATAACGTAGGTTTGTTGTTACGTGGTATTGACAAAGACGAAATCAAACGTGGTATGGTTATTACCCACCCGGGTAAAGTGACTCCTCATACTTCATTCAAAGCAGCAGTTTATATCCTGAAGAAAGAAGAAGGTGGCCGTCACACTCCATTTCATAACAAATACCGCCCTCAGTTCTATATCCGTACATTGGACGTTACTGGTGAAATTCAGTTGCCGGAAGGAACTGAAATGGTTATGCCGGGCGACAACCTTGAAATTTCAGTTAAACTGATTTATCCTGTAGCTTGTAACGTAGGTTTGCGTTTTGCTATCCGCGAAGGTGGACGTACAGTAGGTTCAGGTCAGATTACTGAATTGTTGGACTAAGCCCCCTAAATTCCCCCAAAGGGGGGAGCTTTTAGAGAGTAAATATACTACAACCCTGCTAATCAAAAGCCCTCTCCCTTTAAGGGAGGGTTTGGGTAGGGCTGTTTTCTACGGGCGTAGCTCAGTTGGTAGAGCACTGGTCTCCAAAACCAGGTGTCGGGAGTTCGAGCCTCTCTGCCCGTGCAAATTCTATTTAATATGAAAGTAGTAAACTATATCAAAGAGTCGTACACAGAACTCGTTCAAAAAGTGTCGTGGCCAACACGTGCTGAATTGATGAACAGTGCTATCGTGGTTTTGATTGCTTCCATCATTATTGCCTTGATAGTATGGGTTATGGACCTGAGTTTTGAAACTATCATGACTTTCGTGTATGAAAAATTATTGTAATTAATTTAGGAGGAATTCATTGTGTCTGAGACAACTAATTTCAAATGGTACGTATTACGTGCTTTTAGTGGAAAAGAGAACAAAGTAAAGGAGTATATTGATGCTGAAATCAATAATTCTGATCTTGGTCAGTTTGTTTCTCAGGTGGTTATTCCTACTGAAAAAAAGATAATTATTCGTAACGGAAAACATATCACAAAAGAGATTAATCTCATGCCGGGATATGTCTTGATAGAGGCGAATCTTGTTGGAGAAATTGCTCATCGTATCCGTCAGATTCCTAATGTTTTCGGATTTTTAGAAGAAAAAAACAACGTTCCTACTCCGGTACGAAGTGCCGAAGTGAACAGAATTCTTGGGGTAGTGGATGAAATGCAGGAAAGCGAAGCTGACTTGCTGACTCCTTACCTGAAGGATGAGAGCGTGAAAGTTATTTCCGGTCCGTTCAATGGTTTCACGGGTATTATTGAGGAAGTCAACAACGAGAAGAAAAAGCTCAAAGTTATGGTGTTAGTGTTCGGACGGAAAACTCCGCTTGAACTCTCTTTCAATCAGGTAGAACGGGAATAATCGGTTCCGTTACAAACCGGTATTCCAATTAATCTTCAAAAAAATAACAATTATGGCTAAAGAGATTGCTGGACTTATTAAATTACAGATTAAAGGAGGTGCGGCAAACCCATCTCCCCCGGTAGGACCTGCTTTAGGTGCTAAAGGGATCAACATTATGGAGTTTTGCAAACAATTTAATGCCAGAACCCAGGATAAAGCCGGGAAGGTTTTACCTGTTGTTATCACCTATTACACAGACAAGTCATTCGATTTTATTGTTAAAACTCCTCCCGTTGCGATCCAGTTGCTGGAAGCTTCAAAAACGAAAGGAGGATCGGCAGAGCCTAACCGTAAAAAGGTGGCTGAAATTACTTGGGATCAGGTAAAACAAATTGCCGAAGACAAAATGGTCGATTTGAATTGTTTTGAGTTAGATGCAGCCATGAAAATGGTTGCTGGTACAGCGAGAAGTATGGGCATTACTGTAAAAGGTAATTTTCCTGGTAATAATTAAAAAAGACTTCAATAATGAGTAAACTGACAAAAAATCAAAAGTTGGCTAACGCAAAAATTGAAGCGGGAAAAGCCTATACACTAAAGGAAGCAGCTGAATTGGTTAAAGAAATTACAACGACTAAATTCGATGCTTCTGTAGATATTGATGTACGCTTAGGTGTTGACCCCCGTAAAGCCAACCAAATGGTACGTGGTGTTGTATCGCTGCCAAACGGAACCGGTAAACAAGTAAGGGTTCTTGCATTATGTACTCCCGATCAGGAAGCAGCGGCTAAAGAAGCCGGAGCTGACTATGTCGGCCTCGATGAATATATCGAAAAAATTAAAGGCGGTTGGACTGATGTTGATGTGATCATCACCATGCCTGCCATCATGGGTAAATTAGGTGCGCTGGGTCGCGTGCTCGGTCCTCGCGGATTGATGCCGAACCCCAAAAGCGGAACGGTTACCAATGACGTGGCAGGGGCAGTTAAAGAGGTAAAACAAGGTAAAATCGACTTTAAAGTTGATAAAGCCGGTATCGTTCATACATCAATCGGTAAAGTGTCATTCACTGCTGATATGATCGTTGAAAATGCCAAAGAATTTATCTCTACATTGATGAAACTGAAACCGACAGCAGCCAAAGGTACTTATGTGAAGAGCATTTATCTTTCGAGCACAATGAGTATGGGTGTTAAAATTGACCCAAAATCAGTTGAAGAATAAAATTTATAGTTTATGAAAAAGGAAGATAAAAGCGCAATAATAAAACAACTTGAGTCAACGATTCAATCTTATGCACATTTCTATCTGGCCGATATCGGCGGGTTAAATGCAGAAGAAACCAGTAGCTTACGCAGAACATGTTATAAGCAGGATGTTAAACTGATGGTGGTTAAAAATACCTTGTTAAAAAAAGCCCTGGAAAATTCAGGTGCTGACTTTAGTGAGTTGTATGTTACACTGAAAGGAGAAACATCGTTGATGCTTTCTAACAATGGTAATGCTCCTGCTAAACTGATCAAGGAATTCAGCAAAAACAGCAAGAGTAAAAAACCGTTACTGAAAGCGGCATATGTAGAAGAATCATTCTATATTGGTGAAAACCACCTGGAAACGTTGATCTCAATTAAGAGTAAAAACGAACTTATCGGCGAAATCATCGGATTGTTGCAATCGCCTGCTAAGAACGTTGTGTCCGCACTCCAATCAGGAGGAACTACTATTCACGGCGTGTTGAAAACATTGTCGGAAAGATAATTTCAAAATAAAAAAACAAAAAATAAAATCTATAAAAATTAAGACAATGGCAGATTTGAAAGCTTTTGCAGAACAATTAGTTAACTTGACCGTTAAAGAAGTAAATGAGTTAGCTCAAATTTTGAAAGATGAATATGGTATCGAACCCGCTGCTGCAGCTGTTGCTGTTGCTGCCGGTCCTGCTGCCGGAGCTGCTGCTGAAGCAGTAGAAGAAAAAAATTCTTTCGATGTTATCTTGAAAAGCCCGGGTGCTAATAAATTAGCAATCGTAAAATTAGTGAAAGAACTTACCGGTCTCGGTTTGAAAGAAGCTAAAGACCTTGTAGATGCAGCTCCTTCTGCAATTAAAGAAGGTGTTACAAAAGACGAAGCTGATGCCCTGAACAAAGCGTTGACTGAAGGCGGAGCTGAAGTAGAACTTAAATAAGAATAAAGTTGCCTGATTATCAGGATTTTGGTTTAGATTCCCTCGTAATGAGGGATTCTAAACCTTTTCATGTCTATATTAATATTGAACTCATATTCGTGGGTTCACCACAGTTAAGTTCACACCGCATCAACTATAAACTCTTTGAAAATGTCTTCATCAAATAAAGATCAGAGAATCAATTTTGCTTCCATAAAAAACCAGTATGACTACCCCGACTTTCTGGAAGTTCAATTAAAATCTTTTCATGACTTTTTTCAGATGGATACTTCCCCTGAAAAAAGAAAAACCGAAGGTCTCTATAAGGTTTTCATGGAAAACTTTCCTATAGCAGACACGCGTAACAACTTCATTCTTGAGTTCCTCGACTATTATGTTGATCCTCCCAGGTACAGCATCGAGGAATGTATCGAAAGGGGCTTAACTTATTCTATCCCGTTAAAGGCCAAGTTGAAACTGTATTGTACTGATCCGGATCATGAGGATTTTGATACGGTGATTCAGGATGTTTACCTGGGTCCGATTCCTTACATGACTCCAAAAGGTACTTTTGTTATTAATGGCGCCGAACGTGTAATTGTTTCTCAGTTGCACCGCTCTCCTGGTGTGTTTTTTGGACAAAGCATGCATGCCAATGGCACCAAACTCTACTCAGCCCGTATCATTCCTTTCCGTGGTTCCTGGATCGAGTTTGCAACCGACATCAACAATGTAATGTATGCTTACATTGATCGTAAAAAGAAATTACCGGTAACAACGCTGCTGCGTGCTATCGGATATGAAAGTGATAAAGATATACTGGAAATCTTTAACCTGGCTGAAGAAATTAAGGTGAATAAAACCAGCCTTAAAAAAGCGATTGGTCAGAAACTGGCTGCCCGTGTGTTGAAAAGCTGGGTGGAAGACTTTGTCGATGAAGATACCGGTGAGGTGGTAAGTATCGAACGTAACGAAGTGATTATCGACAGGGAAACAGTTCTGGAAGCCAAACACATCGATGAGATTATTGAGTCGGGAGCACAAAATATTCTTTTGCACAAGGGCGATGCTAATCAAAATGATTATGCCATTATTTATAACACCCTGCAAAAAGACCCGAGTAACTCTGAAAAAGAAGCGGTAGTTTATATCTACCGTCAGTTGCGTAATGCTGTTCCGGCTGATGATTCTACTGCACGTGAGGTGATCAATAACCTTTTCTTCTCAGAAAAACGTTATGACTTAGGTGATGTGGGTCGTTTCCGTATCAACCGCAAACTCAATCTGTCGATTAATCCGGATGTTAAGGTGCTGACCAAGGAAGACATCATCGAAATCATCAAGTACCTGATTGAGCTCATTAACTCGAAAGCCGAGGTGGATGATATCGACCACCTGAGTAACCGTCGTGTGCGTACTGTTGGTGAGCAAATGTACAATCAGTTTGGAGTCGGACTTTCCCGTATGGCACGTACCATTCGTGAAAGAATGAACGTGCGCGATAATGAGGTGTTTACTCCGATTGACCTGATCAACGCGAAAAGTATTTCTTCTGTGATTAACTCTTTCTTCGGAACCAACGCGTTGTCGCAATTTATGGATCAGCAGAACCCGCTGGCTGAAATTACTCACAAACGTCGTATGTCGGCGCTTGGCCCTGGTGGTTTGTCTCGTGAACGTGCCGGTTTTGAGGTTCGTGACGTACACTATACGCATTATGGTCGTTTATGCCCGATTGAAACACCTGAAGGTCCGAATATCGGATTGATTTCTTCTCTGTGTATATACGCTAAAATCAATGATTTTGGATTTATCGAGACCCCCTATCGCACGGTGAAAAATTCGGTAGTTGATATAAACCCTGGTGGAATAAAATATTTTACTGCCGAAGAAGAAGAGGATTTGGTGGTTGCTCAGGGTAATGCTCCGTTAAATGATGATGGAACATTTATCCGTTCGAAAGTTAAATCCCGTTTGGGAGCTGACTTCCCGGTTGTAAGTCCGGAGAAGGTTCATCTGATGGACGTTGCGCCCTCACAGATTGCATCTATCGCGGCAGCTTTGATTCCTTTCCTCGAACATGATGACGCCAACCGTGCCTTGATGGGTTCAAACATGATGCGCCAGGCTGTTCCGTTGTTACGTTGTGAAGCACCGATTGTTGGTACCGGTATCGAAGGTCAGCTGATTCGTGACTCGCGCACACAGATTACGGCTGAAGGCCATGGTGTTGTTGAATATGTGGATGCGGATTGTATCAAAATAAAATACGACAGAACAGAAGAAGAGGAGTTCATCAGCTTCGATTCGGCTGTAAAAGAATATAAATTTCTGAAGTTCCAAAAGACAAATCAGAATACTACCATCGACCTGCGTTCTATTGTTCGTAAGGGCGACCGGGTTGAACCGGGTATGATTCTGACAGAAGGATATTCTACCGAGAAAGGAGAACTTGCCATTGGTAAAAACCTGAAAGTGGCCTTCATGCCCTGGAAAGGTTACAACTTTGAGGATGCGATTGTAATCAATGAAAGATTGGTGCGTGATGATGTGTTTACCTCAGTACATGTGGTAGAACAATTGCTTGAAGTTCGTGAAACAAAACGCGGGGTTGAAGAGTTTACGGCAGATATTCCGAATGTAAGTGAAGAAGCAACGAAAGATTTGGATGAGAACGGAATTATTCGTGTTGGTGCACGGGTTGAACCGGGTGATATCATCATTGGTAAGATTACACCGAAAGGGGAATCTGATCCATCGCCAGAGGAAAAATTGTTGCGAGCAATCTTCGGTGACAAAGCCGGTGATGTTAAGGATGCTTCACTGAAGGCGACTCCTTCCTTGTCTGGTGTTGTCATCGGAAAACGCTTGTTCTCAAAAGCTCAGAAAAACAGAAAATCAAAATTGGCAGATAAAGCGGTTTTACCTCGTTTGGATGAAGAATTCGAAGCGCAGGCAAATGTGCTGCAAAATACTTTGATCGAGAAATTACTGGTACTTACAGCTGACAAATTATCGGCTGGTGTGAAGGATTTCCTGGGAACAGATTTGATATCCAGAAATAGCAAATTCACGGAAGAAAGATTGCGTGAAGTCGATTTCACAACCGTTCAGTTAAGTAAATGGACACAGGATACGCATAAAAATGAATTGATCAGACAGCTCATTTTGAATTACCTGAAAAAGTATAAAGAATTAGATGCACATATTAAACGGCAGAAATTCAATATCACGATTGGAGACGAATTACCTACCGGTATCGTTCAGGTAGCCAAGGTGTATATCGCTAAAAAACGTAAAATTCGTGTGGGAGATAAAATGGCCGGTCGCCATGGTAACAAAGGTATTGTTTCCCGTATTGTGCGTCAGGAAGATATGCCTTTCCTCGCCGATGGAACACCGGTTGATATAGTATTGAACCCGCTGGGTGTGCCTTCACGTATGAACCTCGGACAGATTTTTGAAACGGTACTTGGTTGGGCAGGAAAAGAAATGAATGTTCGTTTTGCCACTCCGATTTTCGACGGAGCTACCCTGGATGATTTGAATGAGTGGACTGAAAAAGCAGGTGTACCTAAGTATGGTAAAACATACTTGTATGACGGAGGAACTGGTGAGCGCTTCGACCAGGCTGCTACAGTGGGTGTGATTTATATGTTGAAATTAGGCCACATGGTAGAAGACAAAATGCATGCCCGTTCAATCGGTCCGTACTCACTGATTACGCAACAACCGCTTGGTGGTAAAGCCCAGTTCGGTGGACAGCGTTTCGGGGAAATGGAAGTTTGGGCGCTCGAAGCATTCGGTGCCGCTCACATCTTGCAGGAAATCCTGACCGTGAAATCGGATGATGTGTTAGGTCGCGCCCGTACTTATGAAGCGATTGTTAAAGGAGAACCAATGCCCGCACCCGGAATCCCGGAATCACTCAATGTATTGTTGCATGAGTTAAGAGGACTGGGACTGAGTGTTAATTTAGAATAAGCCTCCCTATTACCCCCTCTAATAGAGGGGGTAAAGAGGTCTCTCTTTGAATTTTCCTATAAATTGCCCCTTGTCAATTTATTAAATTGTAAATAAAAAAAAGTTATGGCTTTTAAAACTGAAAATAAAATTAAGAGTAATTTTAATAAAATCTCTATCGGGTTGGCATCTCCTGAAGAAATTCTAAAATTATCCAATGGTGAGGTGCTTAAGCCTGAAACCATCAACTATCGGACTTACAAACCTGAACGCGATGGTTTATTTTGCGAACGCATCTTTGGTCCTACGAAAGATTTCGAATGTCATTGTGGTAAATATAAACGTATCCGCTATAAAGGAATCGTTTGTGATCGCTGTGGGGTGGAAGTGACTGAGAAAAAAGTACGTCGTGAACGTGTCGGACACATTCAGTTGGTGGTGCCCGTTGCACATATCTGGTATTTCCGTTCGTTGCCGAACAAAATCGGATATTTACTTGGTATGCCTACCAAAAAATTAGATGCGATTATCTATTATGAAAAATATGTGATTATCCAGGCGGGTGTTGCTGATAATGGAGAAAATATTATTGATGGTGAATTGATTTCTGAAGAAGAATACCTGGATATTATGGATGCTCTTCCTCGTGATAATCAACTGCTTGATGATACAGATCCGAATAAATTTATAGCCAAGATGGGCGCTGAAGCAATACATGATTTGCTTTCACGTCTTGACCTGGATGAATTGTCTTATGATTTACGTAACAAAGCAAGTAATGACAGTTCACAGCAACGTAAAAATGAAGCCCTGAAACGTCTGCAGATCGTAGAATCGTTCCGTGCTTCAAAACAAAGGAACAAACCGGAATGGATGATTGTTAAAATCGTTCCCGTGATTCCGCCGGAATTACGTCCGTTAGTTCCCCTTGATGGTGGACGTTTTGCAACTTCCGACCTGAACGACTTATACCGTCGTGTGATTATCCGTAACAACCGTCTGAAACGTTTGATTGAAATCAAAGCGCCGGAAGTAATTCTGCGTAATGAAAAACGTATGTTACAGGAAGCAGTTGACTCCCTGTTCGATAACAGTCGTAAGTCAAGTGCTGTTAAAACAGATGCCAACCGTCCGCTGAAATCTCTTTCTGATTCATTGAAAGGTAAACAAGGACGTTTCCGTCAGAACCTGCTTGGTAAACGTGTTGATTACTCAGCCCGTTCAGTTATCGTTGTAGGTCCTGAATTAAAAATGCATGAATGCGGTCTGCCAAAAGACATGGCTGCCGAACTCTATAAACCGTTTGTGATCCGCAAACTTATTGAGCGCGGAATCGTGAAAACGGTAAAATCAGCGAAAAAAATCGTTGATCGTAAAGACCCGGTGATCTGGGATATTTTAGAGTACGTGATGAAAGGACATCCCGTATTACTAAACCGCGCCCCGACACTTCACCGCCTTGGTATCCAGGCCTTCCAGCCGAAGATGATTGAAGGTAAGGCTATTCAGTTACACCCACTGTCTTGTACGGCTTTCAACGCCGACTTCGACGGTGACCAAATGGCTGTGCATTTGCCACTTGGAAATGAGGCTATTCTGGAAGCTCAAATGTTGATGCTTGCATCACACAATATTTTAAATCCTGCAAACGGTGCGCCTATTACAGTGCCGTCACAGGATATGGTGCTTGGTTTATATTATATTACCAAACCTTGTCAGGGAGCGAAAGGGGAAGGACTGATTTTCTATTCTCCGGAAGAAGCAGAAATTGCTTATAACGAAGGGAAGGTTGATCTTCACGCCTGGATTAAAGTGCGTATTATCGAACAGAATAAAGAGGGAAACCCAGTTAAGAAAGTTATCGAAACAACAGTAGGACGTATATTGTTTAATAAGTGTGTACCTACTGAAGTTGGTTATATCAACGAACTCCTTTCCAAAAAATCGTTGCGTGATATCATTGGTACTGTGATTGAAGTTTGCGGTGTTTCGCGTACAGCACAATTCCTTGATGATATCAAAGACCTGGGTTATAGTATGGCATTTAGGGGAGGGTTGTCGTTCAACCTGAATGATGTGATCATCCCGGCTGAGAAAGAACAACTTGTTAAAGAAGGTAATGCTGAAGTGGAAGAAATTATGAATCTTTATAATATGGGATTCATTACCAATAACGAACGCTATAACCAGATTATTGATACCTGGACACATGTCAATTCTAAGTTGTCTAATATCCTGATGAAACAACTGGCAAACGATAACCAGGGCTTTAATTCGGTTTACATGATGCTCGATTCCGGTGCGCGTGGTTCAAAAGAACAGATTCGCCAGCTTTCCGGTATGCGTGGTTTGATGGCAAAACCCCAGAAATCAGGAGCAGAAGGAGGTCAGATTATCGAGAACCCGATTCTGTCGAACTTTAAGGAAGGCTTGTCGGTATTGGAGTACTTTATTTCAACACACGGTGCACGTAAAGGTTTGGCGGATACGGCGTTGAAAACCGCAGATGCGGGTTACTTAACCCGTCGTTTGGTGGACGTGTCTCAGGATGTTATCATTACGGAAGATGACTGTGGTACCTTGCGCGGGTTAGTAGCTACTGAAATGAAAAACAATGAGGACGTGATTTCTTCCTTGTACGAAAGAATATTGGGTCGCGTTTCTGTACACGATATCTATCATCCGCTTACCGGGGAACTTATTGTTGAATCAGGTGAACAGATTACAGAACCCTTGGCAAAGAAAATTCAAGATTCGCCTATTGAAAGGGTAGAAATCAGATCGGTACTTACTTGTGAGTCGAAGAAAGGTGTTTGTGCTAAATGTTACGGTCGTAACTTGGCAACCGGCAAAATGGTTCATCAGGGAGAGGCTGTTGGGGTTATTGCTGCCCAGTCGATTGGAGAACCCGGTACTCAGTTGACACTGCGTACTTTCCACGTCGGTGGTATCGCTTCAAATATCGCTGCTGAATCTAAAATCACGTTGCGTTACGATGGACGTTTGGAGTTTGACGAATTGCGCACCGTGGAAGTGAAGGATGAAAGTGGTAATGTGTATCAGGTTGTGGTAAGTCGTTTGGCTGAAATGCGCGTGATTGATCCCAACACGGGCATTACACTGACAACACAAAATATCCCATACGGTTCTAAACTCTATGTTAGAAATGGAGATAATGGAACGAAAGGACAGGTTGTTTGTGAATGGGATCCGTTTAACGCCGTTATCATCTCTGAAAATGAGGGTAAAATTAAGTTTGAGGATGTTGTTGAAAACGTTACTTATAAAACAGATGTTGATGAGGCTACCGGCTTGCGTGAAAAGATCATTATTGAGTCTAAAGACCGGAATAAAGTGCCAAGTGCTCACATTCTCGATAAAAACGGAGAAGTGCTTCGTACATACAACTTGCCGGTAGGCGCTCACTTAGTGCTGGAAGATAGAGATTCCATCAAGACCGGTCAGATGCTTGTTAAGATTCCCCGCGCTGTAGGAAAAACAGGTGACATCACTGGTGGACTTCCGCGTGTGACAGAGTTGTTTGAAGCCCGTAATCCATCGAACCCGGCTGTTGTAGCTGAAATTGACGGTGAAGTGAATTTCGGAAAAATCAAACGAGGAAACCGAGAGCTGAGCATTACTTCAAAATCCGGAGAGGTGAAAAAATACATGATTCCGCTTTCAAAACAGATTCTTGTACAAGAAAATGACTTCGTCCGTGCCGGGACACCGTTGTCCGATGGAGCTATCACGCCAACGGATATCTTGATGATTAAAGGTCCGACTGCTGTTCAGGATTATATCGTGAATGAAGTACAGGACGTATATCGTCTCCAGGGTGTTAAAATCAACGACAAACATTTTGAGGTAATTGTTCGTCAGATGATGCGTAAAGTGGAAATACTGGAACAGGGGGATACCCGCTTCCTTGAAAAACAAATTGTTGACAAGAATGAGTTCATGGAAGAAAACGACCGTATCTGGGGTAAGAAAGTAATTGTCGATCCGGGAGATTCAGCAACACTGAAAGCCGGTCAGATTATTACACCGAGAAAATTACGGGATGAAAACAGCGCGCTCAAGCGTCGCGACCTTCGTCTGGTGGTAACACGGGATGCTGTTCCTGCAACCTCTAACCAGATTCTGCAGGGAATCACCCGCGCTGCATTGCAAACCAGTAGTTTCATGTCGGCTGCTTCCTTCCAGGAAACGACCAAAGTTTTGAACGATGCTGCTATTAATGGTAAAGTGGATCGTCTAGAAGGCTTGAAAGAAAACGTGATTTGTGGTCACCTTATACCTGCGGGTACTGGTCAGCGTGAAATTGAAAAGATCATTGTTTATTCGAGGGATGAATACGACAAGAAAGTCGATGCCAGAAAAAATGTGCTGGACATTGAATCAAATGAACAATAAGAATTGTATTGGATAATTAAAGACGGGGTGGTGTTGTAAACAGCTATCCCGTTTTTTTTTCCAGATAAACCATTTTAGTAATTTACAATCCGTAATAAAAATATTTTGAAAGAAAAATATGCACAAGTTAAAACATTAACTTTAATGCTCCTTATATAACTTATATGGTTTAAAAAACAAAGCCGTTTTTTTTGTGGTAACAAAATAATCTCACTATCTTAGTGCTTTCAAATGTGACGTGAAAATCACAGATAATAAAACATACAATATCTTATGAATCAGAATTATTGTGTTATTATGGCCGGAGGTGTAGGAAGCCGGTTCTGGCCTTTTAGCAGGACAAACAGGCCTAAACAATTTCTTGATTTTTTTGGTACCGGACGTTCATTGTTACAGATGACTTATGAACGTTTCAGAAAAGTAGTGCCGGCAGAAAACATCCTGATTGTATCCAATGTGATATATAAAGATACTATATTGGAACAACTCCCTGAGATCCGCGATAAGCAGGTGTTACTGGAACCTTACCGCAGAAATACAGCTCCTTGTATAGCTTATGCGATAAACAGAATCAAAGCTATGACGAAACAGGCAAATATCATTGTTGCCCCTTCAGATCACTTGATTTTAAAAGAGAATGATTTTATTGATATACTAAAAAAAGGACTCGATTTTGTAGAAAAAAACGATTCCTTGTTGACAATCGGTGTACAACCCAGTCGCCCCGAAACAGGCTATGGATATATTCAGGTGGAAGAAGGAACAGAAAATCCACATAAAGTAAAAACATTTACTGAAAAACCAAATGCCGAACTCGCTCAGGTGTTTTTTGAAACTGGTGAATTCTATTGGAATTCAGGGATTTTTCTCTGGAACCTGAAAACAATTGACCATGCTTTCGAAAGCTTATTACCTGATGTTGCCTCAAAATTTAACATGGGGAATGGATTGTATAATACCGCAAAAGAGCAGGAATTTATCAATGAGATTTATCCAACCTGTATGAATATATCCATTGATTATGGAATCTTAGAGCAAGCGGAAAATGTACATGTGCTGTGTGCAGATATTGGGTGGACCGACCTTGGAACCTGGGGCTCATTGTATGAAATGTCGAACAAGGATGAACATGAAAATGTTACGCTGAAAGGTAAAACCTTGCTATATGACAGCAGTGAAAATATTATTGCTTTATCCCCGGATAAGTTGGCCGTGATTGAAGGGTTATCAGGTTATTTGGTCGCAGAATCGGATAATGTGTTGCTGATATGCAAAAAAGATGATGAAGCCAGAATTCGTCAGTTTGTGAATGACGCAGTGGTTTCATTTGACGGAGAGTTTATTTGAGTAGATAGGGGTTAATATAGCCGGTTATTTTTAAAAACAAAATTATGAATTTCTTTAAATTACACAAGCCGTTGGTTTACAAATATAAACCAATCTATTACGATCCGAAGAAAGAAGCACAGAAGGAACGTATGAAGCACCTGGAGCAAGAGGAAAAACAAGGAAATCCAGATGCAAAGGGAGCTTATCAACCAACGATTCTTCATCGTGGATCCTTTCGCGAAATGGCTGATAGGAACAGAAATTCAAAACACGCTCAGGTTCGCCAGTCTAATATCCGTCTGATTATTATCATTCTGATATTGTTTCTGATTGCTTATTTTCTGATGCGATAAAATATTGTTCCTAACATACCGATTTATATTTCAAGTTCATGCATGATGTCATTCATTTATTGCCTGATTCAGTTGCCAACCAGATTGCTGCCGGAGAGGTAATTCAACGTCCCGCATCTGTTTTAAAAGAGTTGGTGGAGAATGCCATTGATGCAGGTGCAACTTTTATCCGGGTGGTTATCAAAGATGCGGGACGTACACTTGTGCAAGTATCAGACAATGGTAAAGGAATGAGTGAAACGGATGCCCGGATGGCTTTTGAAAGACATGCTACATCCAAAATCAAAGATGCACAGGATTTGTTTTCCATTCGTACCATGGGCTTCAGGGGGGAAGCTCTGGCATCCATTGCTGCTGTTGCTCAGGTGGAGGTGCGTTCCCGCAGGGAAGAAGATGAGCTCGGGACTTTGGTTGAAATTGCCGGAAGCCGGGTTTTTAAACAGGAGCCTGTTCAGTGTGATAAAGGTACTTCTTTTCAGGTGAAGAACCTGTTCTTTAACGTTCCTGCTCGTCGTCGTTTTTTGAAAAGCGACAATGTAGAGAAAAACCATCTCTTAAATGAATTTTACCGCATTGTATTGGTACATCCAGATGTGGAGTTCTCGTTTTATGATGCTGAAAATGAGGTTTTTAATCTGCCTGTATCGAATACGAAACTGAGAATAGAACAAGTCTTCGGAACGGCAAAAAAGAAACTCCATCAGCAATTGTTGAGCATTGAAACGGAAACCAACCTTGTCAATATCAAAGGATTTATCGGTCGTCCCGAATATGCCCAGAAACAGGCGCATCAGTTCTTTTTTGTCAACGGAAGATACATGCGTCATTCCTATTTTCATAAAGCTGTCATGCTGGCTTATAATCAGTTGATACAACCTTCTGATAATCCGTCCTATTTTATTTATTTTGAAGTTGATCCGCAAACAATTGACATTAACATCCATCCTACAAAAACGGAAATTAAGTTTGAAAACGAACAAGCTATCTGGTCGATTTTATCTGCAACGGTTAAAGAAGCGTTGGGTAAGTTTAATGTAGTACCATCAATAGATTTCGACAGGGAAGGAGTCCCTGATATCCCGGTTCAGAATAGCGATACAGTAGTTCTTCCTCCTAAAACATCCTTTAATCCTGCTTACAACCCTTTTGGTACATCTGCTTATAAAAGACCCCGGATGGAGTGGGAGGAGTTGTATAAAGGATTTGAGAAGCAGGAAACATCATCGGTAGTGAATGGCCAAGCACAAGTCGTTGAAATATTCCAATCAAAGCTGAACGGAGAAAACGAACATACAGGCGTTTATTTTCAACTTAAAAACAAATATATCATTACTTCTGTAAAATCAGGGATGCTGATGATTGACCAGCGAAGGGCGCATATCCGGATATTATTTGATCAGTTTATAAAGGAAATACAGGATAAAAAAGGCTTTTCTCAGCAATTATTATTCCCCGAATTATTACAACTGATGCCGGATGATTATTTGTTTTTTGAGCAGATTAAAGCAGAACTTCGCTATGTGGGCTTTGATTTTGAGGCAGATAAAGCATACCAATACCAGATAAAAGGAATACCGGTTCAATTGAAGACATCTTCAGAAATTCTTCCCTTACTCAGCGACATGCTGGAGCGGGTTAAGAGTTCAACCGGCGATGCGCTTTCGGTGATTCATGAGCACATAGCTCTTTCGTTAGCAGAAACAGCAGCTATACAGTCGGGGCAAACGATGAGTAAAGAAGAAATGACTGATTTAGTCGATCAACTTTTTGCCTGTCCATCGCATCATCATACTCCTGATGGCCGGCTGATTATGTCGATTTGGACACAGGAGGAAATACAGAACAGATTTAACTAAAAAAGCCGGTACAAAACCGGCTTTTTTAGTTTTTACACATCTGCTTGCGGGGTAATCAGTTTATACCCTTTACCGTGGATGTTGATGATGGCTACATTTGGATCATCTTTCAGCAATTTGCGAAGTTTGGTAATGTACACGTCCATGCTGCGGGCATTAAAATAGTTATCGTCTTCCCAGATCGATTTTAATGCATAATTTCTTTCCAGGATGTTGTTAGCGTTGGATGCCAGCAGTCTGAGTAATTCTGATTCTTTGGTAGTCAGTTTTCTGGTTTCTCCATCGAAAGACAGGGTTTGTTTCTGAGCATCAAAAACAAAAGCTCCAAGGTTAAACACAACAACATCTTTCACTTTTTTACCTCTTACCCTTCTCAGGATGGATTCAATTCGTGAAAGCAGTTCTTCCATGCTGAAAGGTTTCGACAAATAATCGTCTGCTCCAAGTTTAAAGCCCTGTAGAATATCTTCCTTCATGGATTTTGCAGTCAGGAAAATAATGGGTACATCCGTATTGATACTCCGGATGTCAGCAGCTAAGGCAAATCCGTCTTTTTTGGGCATCATAACATCCAGTACGCATAAATCATATTTGCCGCGTGTAAACGCTTTATATCCGGCTTCTCCATCAGGTTGCAAGTCAGCATCATAACCTTTAGTCTGAAGGTATTCTCTTAGCAACATGCCGAGGTTTTCATCATCCTCGCATAATAAGATTTTTACTTTTTCATCATTCATATTCAGTATATTTAAGTGTTGGTAATGCAATTATAAATTTAGTTCCAATGTTTAGTTCACTTTCAACTTTTATTGTTCCACGATGTTCCAGTATGATTTTTTTTACATAAGCCAATCCCAGTCCGAAACCTTTTACATCATGCTTATTCCCAGTAGAAACCCGATAGAATTTCTCGAAAATTCGTTTGTGATCATCTTTTTGTATCCCGATTCCATTGTCTTCTATGCTAATCAATACCTGGTCTTTCTCATTCCATGTTTCTAAGGTGAGGAGCAGGGGCTTGTCGCTGTATTTCAAGGCGTTGTCAACCAAATTATGAATCACATTTGTGAAGTGTACTTCATCAGCCAGAATCGCATCATCATCAGCCCTGAGGGTAGTAGTAATTTTTCCACCTTTATTGGCGACTTTCAGGGAGAAAATTTCAGAAGTGTGTGCAATCAGCTCATTGACATGCATTTCCTTCATCTTAAAAGTTGATTTTTCAGTTTCAAAGAGCGAGAGTTTTAGTACTTCTTCCACCATTCTGCTTAAACGAACCGTTTCATCTCTAATGACTTTTGATATGTGCTTCAGTGTCTCCGGTGTTTTTCCTACTCCGGGATCCTGTAACATTTGTGATGCCAGCGAAATGCTGGAAATAGGCGTTTTCAACTCATGTGTCATGTTATTAACAAAATCATTCTTAATATTGTTCAACTGTTTTTGCTTAAAAATAACAATTAAGGCCACGACGAATATCCCTAAAATTAACACAACGAGCACAATTGTTGGAAACAGCAAGCTCATTGAACTGATAATAAAATTTTTCTTTGTTGGAAAGGTAACTTGCAGATAAACGTCATTTTTACTTTCTTCGAGAGGAAAAAATTTCTGTTTATAAATACTGCTGGTAGATTCGTTGTTATCAACATGAAAATCTTTGTTGCATCTGAAGATTTCCCTCCCTCTTTTGTCAACTACACTGTAATAAAACGGCAAATCAATGCCGTTGCTGGTCAGGTATTTCTCAAGTATGTTGTTAAGTTCAGCGAAATCAACCCGTTCGCTGATATTTTTGTTGCTGCTTTCACGTAACCAACGGAAAACTGCCTGATCGAGAATGGTTTTTGACCTTGAAAATTCCTGTCTGAACTTGTCTTGCAGGTACTTAGAAGTTTCTTCAATGGTAGCCTGTCCGTGCCGGGTTGAAATCCTGATTTTGGGTTTAGTAACTTTCTGGTTATTTGTGGACAATCTCTGGCTCGTGGTATCAATCTTATTCAGATTGTCTGAATCCATTTGAGCCATGTTGGGAAGGAGGGTCGGATTATTATGGTAGTCCAGTCCCTCCAGTGTCTGGGCAAGGTATTCCAGTGCTTCATTTTCTTCCACTAGGATAACCGTGCTTAATAAACTTCTGCGTACACTTTCATCAAATTGATTTTCAATCATTTCAGCATTTACTTTGACATATCTTGCCTGAATGATAATCAATCCGATAAAGGAGAGTACCATGGATAGAATCAATATGATAATCGTGTTACGCTTCATAATAATGCAAATATATTACTTATTTAAATGTTAAAATTATATTTTCGTTTTTATTTAACAATATATAAGGAAAGAATGTTTTGTTGTTTAGAAAATATAGTAAAAGATTCTTAATTTTACTACATTTGCACCTGAAAAATAATAACACCGGATGAAAAAATGGACAAGCCTGTTGGCAGCAAATTTTTTGGGCGTTTTCAATGATAATTTCTTGAAAAATGCGATTATTTTTGTAGCCATCGGATGGGATTTACCAGCCTGGCTTTCCCAGTCGCAGTTAATTGCCGTTGTATCTGCTTCTCTCGTTGTACCTTACCTCATATTGTCTCCTTTAGGTGGAAAACTGGCTGTCAGATATCCCAAATTAAAAGTTTTTCGTTTTTTTAAGCTGATGGAATTTCCCATCATGGCAATCGCATGTTTTGCTTTTTTATTTGAATGGGTGCTGTTGACTGTGGTAGCAATTCTACTAATGGGAATTCAAAGTTGTTTGTATTCTCCAGCAAAATATGGGTTAATTCGGGATATTGGGGGTATTGAAGGAAGTGCTTTCGGAAGTGGCTTGTTTGAGACGATGGCTTTTCTGGGGATTCTTGCAGGGACAGTCTTTGCTTCGTGGTTAAGCGATTATCATCAGGTTTGGGTGTTTGTAATATTTTTCATGTTGCTTGCTGCCGGTGGTTATGTGACAACGTTGCGTATAAAAGCAGATGAGTTAGCCCCGGATCCAGAAACATCCCTGAAAATCAATTTATTCCCATGGAGGTTTTTGTGTGATTCCTTCATGCTGGCAAAATCTTTTAAACAGGTCAATTTAGCAGTGCTGGGTGTTTCTGTTTTTTGGCTGATAGGCGCTTTGTTACAGATGAATATCATTATACATGCCCGGAATTTTTATCAGGTTTCAAATACGGCAACGGGAGTTGTGATGGCATTTGCAGCCATTGGCATTGCCCTCGGCACCTGGCTAGCTGGCGTATTGGCTTCAAAAGTCAGGGGAAGAACCCTGATGTTGTGGGGATTAACCGGTATGCTGGTAAATTTGCTGATAATTGTATTTTTGCAGATTGATTTTCAGTTGTTTCTTGTGTTGATTTTTTTAACTGCTTGCTTTGGCGGCTTGTTTCAGGTGCCGAATTTAACAGTGATACAACAGGCTGATGCAGGAAGTAAACTTGGACAATTATTGGCTTATATGAATCTGGTCATCTTTATTTTTGTGCTGATAGCTTCTGTGCTTTTTTCAATCACCATGTTAATTACAGAAGATAATAGCTTTGTCGTGTTTGGGTTGATTGCTGTGATTTGTTTACTGAGTTTGTTTTTTCATAAAAGAGATATAGATTAAATGTGTAAACAGACCTGTCAGGTTTGATAAACCTGACAGGTCTAAAGCAATATAAAATTGATTATGGGAACAAAAAGATCATTTAAAAAAATTATTTCTGATCTAAGCGTACAGATTATCATTGCCATGGTGGTGGGTGTCATCGTCGGAAAGCTGATGGGAGAGTCCGCTGTGATGTTCGCTCCTTTGGGTAGTTTATTTATCCAACTTATCCGGATGTTGGTGATTCCATTGGTTTTTGTGTCTATTGTGGCTGGTTCCGCGTCGTTGGGGGCAACAAAATCTGCCGGGAGGATTGGTGTTACAACCCTAGTCTATATTTTTACAACTACGGTTATTGCTGTTCTACTGGCTATTATGATGGGAGAATGGTTTAAGCCGGGAGCCGGATTATCGGTGGACTCCATTAAATCATTTCTGCCTGTGGAAGGATACAATGTGGCTCCTCAAAGAATGGAATTTTGGCCGATGTTGCTGGATATTATTCCCGGCAATCCGATTAAGTCGCTGGCAGAAGGAAACATCCTGCAACTGATTTTCTTTGGATTGTTTTTTGGCTTTGGTCTAAGCGCTTTGTCAACCTCAAAAAAGGAACCGATATTGAATGCTTTTAATACTTTTTTAGATGCCTTGATCTGGTGTATTCAGAAAGTAATGTTGGTGGCCCCAATCGGGGTGTTTGGACTGATGGCGGATGCCACCGGGACCTTTGGTTTCGACATGCTCCTGAAGGTAGGAACTCTTTTCTGGGTGAACCTGATTGCCGCATTTATAATGTTACTAATATTTTATCCGCTTACTTTGAAGTTGTTTTCTAAGATCAAATTGCCTCATTTCCTTAAGTCGATGTTGCGTCCTCAGGTTGTGGCATTTTCAACCTCTTCTTCCATGGCAACCTTACCGGTAACCATGGCGACTTGTGAAGAGAAGCTAGGTGTGAGCAAGGAAACCACCTCTTTTGTAGTACCGTTGGGAGCTACCATCAACATGACCGGAAATGCGATCTATTATACATTGGTGGCGTTGTTTTTTGCCCAACTTTACAACATTGATTTAACACTTGCTCAGTATATTGCTATTACAATAACGGCTACTGTAGGTTCGGTTGGTCAGGCCGGAGTTCCCGGACCCACTTTGCTAGTGGTGGCCGTGCTGGTTTCTGCAGGTATCCCCATCGA
Source organism: Paludibacter sp. (assembly GCA_028703105.1). Taxonomy (GTDB): domain Bacteria; phylum Bacteroidota; class Bacteroidia; order Bacteroidales; family Paludibacteraceae; genus Paludibacter. Next base: position 21,211 of record JAQVNN010000005.1, read on the forward strand.
AGGCCTGCCTTTACTCTATGCTCTCGACCGTGTATTCGACATGTTGCGTACGGTTCTGAATATTACAGGAGATGCTGCATGTGCCGTAATTGTAGATAAACAAACAGGAAAATCGAAATAAATTTATATTTTTGTAAATTTTATACATATTTTTGCCTTTAGTTATATAAATTAAAATGAATGAGAAGATTCTTTGCTCTTAATTTAATCCTTGTTCTGTTTTTCGCAGTAGATGTATCAGCCGCTGTTCCCGAAGGTTATTAAGATGCGCCGGATGCAAAAAATACCAATCAGTTGCGTTTAGCTTTGATGCCGAGATAACGATAGCCGGTAAAGAGATAAATAATGCTCAGACAATTAATTTTGGGGCTGTAAGTAATCGGACGCAGAAATCCTTTCGTGTGAAAACGACTGGAATCCAAGGTGATGTAACCGTACAGGTAACAGGCGAGATGTACACCGTGTCAGTCAGTACGATTTCTCAGGCTTCAGCTGAAAAAGGATATAACCTGGTCATATCGTTTAATTCTTCCGTCAACGGTGATCATTCCGATAAGATAAGCATATCCGGAGGAGGATTACCGGAAGCATTTGAAATCAATTTGATCGGAAATAAATACTGATAAATTTTTTATTATCAGGTGTTTTGTAAATAAAAGATTTATCTTATCTTTGCAGTCCGTTTATTATCCCAGTGTAAGAGTTTATGTTTTACGGATAAGTATCCTGAATTTGTGCCGATTAGCCTCATTCAAATTCAGGGGGGAGTCTGTGAAATGTAACAGTTATTAATTAAAAAACATTTTTATAAAGTGGATACGTTAAGTTATAAAACCATTTCTGCCAACAAAGCAACCGTGCAGAAAGAATGGGTAGTCGTGGATGCTACCGAAATGGTGTTGGGACGTATGGGTTCAAAAGTTGCTAAACTTTTGCGCGGCAAATACAAACCTAATTTCACACCACATGTTGACTGCGGAGATAATGTAATTATTATCAATGCTGATAAAGTAAAATTAACAGGTAATAAATGGACTGACCGGATATATTATCGTCATACCGGTTATCCAGGTGGTCAGCGTGAAACTACACCGGCCAAAATGATGGAAAGAGATCCTGAGAAGTTAATTAAAAAAGTGGTAAAAGGTATGTTGCCGAAGAACAGACTTGGAGCTAAAATATTGAACAATCTCTATGTTTTTGCCGGTCCGGAACACGACAAACAAGCTCAACAACCCCAAACAATCGATTTAAACGCACTTAAATAATCAGTATGGAAGTAGTAAATGCCTTAGGAAGAAGAAAAGCTGCAGTAGCACGTGTTTTCGTAAGCGAAGGAAATGGTCAGATTACCATTAATAAACGTGATTTGAACACCTATTTTCCATCACCGATATTGCAGTATGTAGTGAAACAGCCGCTGAATAAATTAGGAGTAGCTGAAAAATATGATATCAAAGTAAACCTCGATGGAGGTGGTTTTAAAGGACAAGCAGAAGCATTGCGTTTAGCGATTGCCCGTGCATTGGTTAAAATTAATCCGGAAGACAAATCGGCTTTGAAATCGGAAGGCTTCATGACCCGCGACCCACGCGAAGTGGAACGTAAGAAATCAGGTCAGCCAAAAGCCCGTAAGAGATTCCAGTTCTCGAAACGATAATTTCAATGTGCCAATTAATTAATTGGCACATTTAAAAAAGGTTTAGTATCTAAATTTCCGGGACTCATAGACACTGGATGACTACCCGGTAATTGATTTTCAAAGAAAGTAAACAAATTAAAACAACACAAATGTCAAGAACAAATTTTGAACAGTTATTAGAAGCAGGTTGCCACTTCGGTCACTTGAAACGCAAATGGAATCCCGCTATGGCTCCTTATATCTTTATGGAGCGTAACGACATCCACATCATCGATTTGCATAAAACGGTGGTAAAAATCGATGAGGCAGCTGCTGCGCTCAAATCAATTGCTAAATCAGGTCGCAAAGTTTTATTCGTTGCTACCAAAAAACAGGCTAAAGACGTGGTTGCTGAAAGGGCAAAAGCGGTTGGAATGCCATATATCACAGAACGTTGGGCTGGAGGTATGTTGACCAACTTCCCAACCATCCGTAAGGCAGTGAAAAAAATGTCAACTATCGATAAAATGACTACCGATGGTACTTTTGACAATATCTCGAAACGCGAAAAACTTCAGATTTCCCGTCAGCGTGAAAAATTAGAAAAGAACCTTGGTTCGATCGCCGACCTCACCCGCCTTCCTTCTGCCATTTTCGTGGTGGACGTGATGAAGGAACAAATCGCGGTGAAAGAAGCACAACGCTTGGGTATTCCTGTGTTTGGTATCGTGGACACCAACTCAAACCCTAACGAAATCGACTTCGTAATTCCGGCTAACGATGATGCTACCAAATCAGTAGATGTTATCCTGACTGCTTTGGTTGAAGCTATTCAGGAAGGTCTGGAAGAACGCAAGGTTGAAAAAGCAGATGCAGATGCTGCAGAAGCTCCCGCTGTGAAAGAAAGAAAGCACCGCGTTTCAAAACGTCCGAGAACTCACAAAGAAGACGAAGAAGCATTGAATGCTAATATCGTTACTAAATTCATCAAGGACGAAGAATAGAATTCATTGCATCCTGAAAAGACTTGTACGTGGAAAAATATATAAGTGAGTTGCAATTTCTTGCAACTCATTTTCTGAAAGAAATAATAATAACATTATAAATCTTTAAACAATCTATCCCACAGATTTTCCCCTTGGGGGAATAAAAGGGGGCTTATATTATGGCTGTAACAATGGCAGATATTTCGAAATTGCGTACCATGACCGGTGCCGGTATGATGGATTGTAAAAATGCGTTGACTGAAGCAGATAACGATTTCGAAAAAGCAATCGAAATTATACGTAAAAAAGGACAGGCTGTTGCTGCTAAACGCAGTGACCGTGAAGCATCTGAAGGATGTGTGCTGGCTGCAGCGAAAGATGGTTTTGCTGCTGTCATTGCATTGAAATGTGAGACAGACTTTGTGGCAAAAAATGCTGATTTTGTAGCGCTTACTCAATCTATCCTGGATGTTGCCATGGCTGCTAAACCCGCTACAACCGCTGAAGTGGCTGCATTAACTATCGATGGTCGCTCAATCGCTGATTTGGTAACTGAACGTTCAGGTGTGACCGGAGAAAAAATGGAACTGGATTATTATGAATTCGTTCAGGGTGGAAGCACCATCTCTTACATTCACCCGGGAAATAAACTGGCAACTATCGTTGCTTTCGAAGAAAAGGAAGTGGATTATCAGGTTGCTCGTGATATCGCGATGCAGGCTGCTGCCATGAACCCTGTTTCTCTTGATCGTACTTCTGTTCCCGAAAAAGTAATTCAACAAGAGTTAGAAATTGGTAAAGAAAAAGCCCGTCAGGAAGGGAAACCGGAAGCTATGCTGGATAAAATTGCGGAAGGTCGTCTGAACAAGTTCTTCCAGGAATCTACCTTGCTGGAGCAGGCATTTATCAAGGATTCAAAAATCACTGTTGCAGCGTATCTGAAAGCCAATAAAGCTACAGCTGTTGCTTTCAAACGTGTGACATTGAATCAGGAATAATTAATTGTGGTTAGTGTTCAGTGGTTAGTGGTTAATTTTTGAAACCATTCTCGACAATAACTACTATCTGTCAATAATAATAAAATAAGACCTCCCGGATTAAAAACGGGAGGTTTTTTATCATTTAAATATTTTTACCCAGCGTGAGCTTATACCTCGCGTGTTAATTAAAATGTTTTATCCTCAGGATATAAAAAAAGTATGGGAAATATAGTTGCAATCGTTGGACGCCCCAATGTGGGGAAGTCCACCCTCTTTAATCGTTTGACAAAAAGCCGTCGTGCTATTGTGAATGAACAGGCTGGCACAACCCGCGACCGCCAGTATGGCAAATGCGAGTGGAATGGTCGCGAATTTTCGGTAATTGATACCGGAGGTTGGGTGGTGAATTCTGATGATATCTTTGAAGAAGAAATCAAAAAACATGTGGTGCTGGCTGTTGATGAAGCAGATGTGATTCTGTTTGTCGTGGATGTGCAGAACGGTGTTACCGATTTCGACAATGAAGTGGCATCCATTCTCCGGAGAACGAATAAGCCGGTGGTGGTGGTGTCAAATAAATCGGATACTTTCGATTGGCAGTTTAACTCCGCTGAATTTTACTCGCTTGGTCTGGGAGATCCTTTTCTGGTTTCGGCTATCAACGGGTTAGGAACCGGAGAGTTGCTCGACCGGGTGATTGAACTGCTGGGACCCGAAGCTGTAAGTGAAGAGATTGATGCTGAATTGCCCCGTTTTGCTGTGGTAGGTCGTCCGAATGCCGGAAAGTCATCTATTGTAAATGCGTTTGTAGGGGAGGACAGAACCATTGTGACCGATATTCCCGGTACTACCCGTGATTCTATCTATACCCGTTTCAATAAATTCGGACATGATTTCTACCTGGTAGATACTGCCGGCATCCGCAAGAAAGCCAAGGTGCATGAAGATCTGGAGTATTATTCTGTGGTTCGCTCGATTCGTGCCATTGAAAACTCGGATGTTTGTATCCTGATGGTGGATGCTACCCGCGGCATCGAAAGCCAGGATATGAATATCTTCTCTCTGATTCAGAAGAACAGAAAAGGATTGGTGGTTGCGGTTAACAAATGGGATTTAATTACCAATAAAGCAACCAACGACACTAAAAAATTTGAGCACTCAATCCGTGAACGGTTTGCTCCTTTCGTGGGTTTCCCGATTGTTTTTACTTCAGCAGTAACGAAGCAACGTATTCTGAAAGTGGTTGACCTGGCTGTTGAAGTTTTCCAGAATAAAAAGAAGAAAGTCCCGACTGCTAAGTTGAATGAATATCTGCTTCCACTGATAGAAAATTATCCGCCACCGGCGTTAAAGGGGAAATACATCAAAATTAAGTATATTACCCAGTTGCCGGATACGCAGGTACCTACATTCATCTTCTTCGCGAATCTTCCTCAGTATGTGAAAGATCCGTATAAACGTTTTCTGGAGAATAAAATCCGGGCGAAATGGGGTTTCGCGGGTACACCGATTCAAATTTTCATCAGGCAGAAATAATCTCGCCGCTACCGATACATATCTTTTGATCGATATCATATACTACGCCAAATTGTCCGGGTGCGATGCCTTGTAACATTTCTGAAGATACAATCCGGTATCCTTCAGGTGTTTTGAGGATGGTGCCGCGGGTAAATTCAGGGGTATGCCGGATCTTGAACGTGATTTTAACGTTTTCAGCTTCGTGCCAGGGATTTTCGGTGATAAAATGAAAATCTTTCATGGAGAAAGCATTTCCGTATGCGGCTTCCACATCGTAACCTTTCGATGCCCACACGATGTTGGCATCGATGTCTTTGCGGATTACGTACCACGGTCCGCCCGACAAGCCAAGTCCCTTGCGTTGCCCGACGGTATGGAACCAGTATCCTTTGTGCTTACCCAGTATTTTTCCCGTTTCTAATTCCACGATCGGACCTTCTTTTTCGCCCAGATAACGGCGGATGAAGTCATTGTAATTTACCTTGCCCAGGAAGCAAATGCCCTGACTGTCGTTGCGTTTGGCACTGGGCAAATTAGCAATTTCTGCTATTTTGCGTACTTCGCTTTTCATCAGGTGCCCAATCGGGAACATCAGTTTTGATACCTGTAAATGGCTTATCTGTGCTAAAAAATCAGTTTGGTCTTTCACGGGATCTTTGGCTGTACCAAGGTAGGTTTTCCCTTCTTGCTCAATGGTAGTAGCATAATGTCCGGTTGCAGTTTTGTCGAAATACTTACCTGTCTTTTGCTCGAATACCCCAAACTTAATCAGTTTGTTGCACATCACATCCGGATTCGGCGTAAAACCTTTTCTGACTTTATCAATCGTGTAAGCAACCACATTGTCCCAGTAATCCTGATGTAAATCTACAATTTCAAATTTGCAGCCGTATTTATGCGCAATCAGCGAAGCCATTTCAATATCCTCTTCTGAGCTGCAATGCAGCAATTCATCATCGTCCATCCCGATTTTGATATAAAACAGGGTAGGGTCGTAACCTGCTTCTTTAAGCAGATGCACCACCACCGAACTGTCAACACCACCTGAAATTAAACTCGCTATGTTCATTTATAACTCAATTGTTTAACTCTTAAACATTAAACTTAAATATAGTATTCCGCCAAATCAATCAACCCAGCCTTCATCGCGTACTTCGTTGCCTCGTGCACATTATTCACTTCAATTTTCCGGAAGATGTTTTTCCGGTGGGTCATGATGGTGTGCATGCTCGCGTGACGCAGGGCGGCAATTTCGCGGGTTGATTTGCCCAGTGCCATCTCTTTCAGAATTTCCTGTTCTGTTGTAGTCAGAATATTGCGAGCTTGAGTTGGCGGTTTCGGTTTTGACGTCTCCAGCAACATGTTGGTAATGAAACTACTGATGTAACGTTCTCCTCTTATGGCTTGTTTAAGCGCACTTATAAAATCTTCAGCAGGGCTATCTTTTAATAATATGCTGAATTTTCCTGAATTGACAAGTAAGGTACGAATGGAATCCCGGCTTAGTTCTTCCGAAGATACAATCCAATTGGTTTTGGGATATTTTTCCTGCAGGAAAATCAATTCCTGTACACGCTCAAAATCAGACAGGGCATAATCCAGGATAATAAGAGCCTCTGGGAACTGAGCACAAAGAGTTATCAGTTCCTTTTTGTGATGAACCTCAAAAATTTGCGCTTCCACTCCACTTTTGTTAATCAGGTAAATCCATCCTGCACAGGTCAGATCCTGGTTATCCGCTATGATAATTTCTCGCATGCAATGTCAATTTTGAAATTGCTGCAAAGTTACAGAAAATTTTGGAATGGTGTGTTGTTGAACTTACCTTCCCCAAATCCCGGATTCAATATCAATCAATTTACGCTGAATGTCTTTAATTTCTTCCGTAATCTGATTGGAGGTCAGTTCGGCGGTGTTACTATACAGTTTTTTCATCAGGTTATTGTCACCAATCATATAAGCCGAGAACATTTTTTTGGAAAAATATTCATGATAGCTGATGCGTTGGGCGATGTTGCTTTCCTGAAACACAGGCTGTGTGGAGAAGTGAGGTTTCAGGTCGTCGTATAAAAACCAGCAAACGATGGCATCGCGAAGTGTGGTTTTTAACTGCTGTGTATCTGCGCCTCCGGCATCTTCATCATCGAAATTTGGGAATGCGGGTGCCAAGGCATCTTCCATATTCATAAGCGGTGCAATGCCGATGATTTTACTGCTCATTCGCGACAGGTGTTTGTCGAAATAATACACTTGCTGAATCAGAAATTTATGAATGCGTTTTGAAAAGCGATCGTAGATACGGTTGCTGACAGAAAGGGTATTGTTTACAGAATCCCGTTCGAAGAGCGGGTCTATATACTGTGCGCCGGCAACATTGGTTTCGATGAAAAATACATCCGACAACTTTGTTGCCGGTACAAGGTTCGATTGGTCGAAATAGGGTGTTACTCCCGCCTCATTCGGATAGTAAACCGGTGTCCCAGCTACTACAGCTTCCGACAGCAACCTGAACAAATTTCTGTAATTGGCATCCTGTCCGGTTGGAAAGGCCAGCTGGGAGTTGATGTTATCCCGCAAATCGATGATGTTATAGACCACATGTGCCCATACCACATCGTCGGCTCTGTTGTCGAGGTGTGTTAATGTATATCCCAGGTCATTGCTGAGTTCCCCGGATTGGTTGATAACCCCGTTTGATTCAAAGAAATTCAGATTGGATTGCTGGCCGGATAAATTAAAACCGGCTAACAACATGCATGATGCGAGGATAAAAGCTGTTTTTTTCATTTCA
>JAQVNN010000005.1:29206-59482 GCA_028703105.1 Paludibacter sp.
TCTTTTGTCGTTAGTCGTTTGACCTTAGACGTTTGACAGCATTACAGTATTTCAATCGCCACAGCCGATAAATTTCGCTGAACACCATCCGGTCCCACCGCCATGATGCGTTGGATAACCAGTGTTGTTCCCGAAGGCAGGTTATTAATGATTCCCAGCTGTTCTTGTGAGAATTTCGATCCGTTAGAGTTGTATGTTCTTCTGCCGATTCGGATGGCAAATGATTTTACAGTAAAATTAGCCTGTACCAGTGCATCTTCTCCATAACCGGCTGTTACGGTCGGGTTACCGGCCACGAAAGTCGGACCATGCACGCTGCCGTCGAATACACTGCGGATGTTCCCGTTGTTATCTCTATATGCAGCGTAGGGTTTGGGATCGGGCAACTGACGTACACGATAGGTATTGCTACCCATGTTGATTTGCCTTCCGCCTATGTTCCCAATTACCGAGACTTCAACACTGTTCGCGGTCGGTTTGATGATGTATTTTCCGTTACCCTTAGGAGTCGCAGTTCCACCATTCACCGATATACGCAGGTTGTTGGTCGGGATTCCCGGTGCTGAAATACTGATGTTGTTGTCGAAACCACGATACAGGATATTCAGGTCATCGTTGGAAATGATGGCTGCCGGTTTACCAACATTGTATTTGCTGGTAAAATTGAATCGTTGCATTTTTCCTAAATTGTCAAGCAGTTCGATATATCCGGAATAAGTATGTTCACCCGAGTGCCCGGCCGTAACAACATAATTGTTCCCGGCTAATTTATTCCCGTTTATAAAAACATCCGGTGCTTTGGTGGTATCGACAGCTGCCAGGAGGATTTTTGCCCGGTATTCCTGACCTTCCATTACGTAGTTGGACTCGGCCACCACAAATGCATCAAACCTGTTCACCCTGGCATCTCCTTCATCGGTGCGTTCTTTAAGGTATTGGATCATCTTCGATTCAGTATTCCGGATGTCATTTTGATATTTGGATAAAATTGTGATAACTGCAGAAACCGGCATATTCTCGAAGGTAGCGATTTCCCAGGACTTATTATTGATATCACCGGTGTGGAAGATGTCGCTAAAAGCCTCACTTTTACCATTATTATCATTTGCCAATGAGGTCATCAGTTCACTAAAATGTTCAATTTTTTCTTTCAGTTCTTTTCCATGACCTTCGGTGAGGGCATAATTAGGAGCTACATTTAAATCTTCTTTTTTGTTGATATTTCTGGCATATATCGTGTCTGCCTTTTCTTTGTCAGCCCGTTTCAGCAGTTCAATCTTAAAATGGTGAATGTATTCAAACAAAGAATCTGCTTCTTTTCGCACCAGATTTGCTTTTTCAAGCCATCCGCCTACCTTTTGCGGGTTTTGTGCATACAGGGCATTAAACTCCTGGTACAGGCGGTCGTTTTGTTCATTAATGGAGAGGGTAGAGGTATGCAGACTGTCATCCACCAATTTAAACCCGTTGAGGATTTCACTGGAGACGTTCAGTGCCAGCATGGCAATCAGTACCAGGTACATCATGCCTATCATCTTTTGCCTCGGGGTTTCCGGGCAGTTCTTGGTTCCACTCATAATTTCGTGTTAAGCTGCTTTGATACGTTAACTCATCGAATTCAGCATGTTACCGTAAATGGCATTCAGCCGGGCAATGTTGTCAGCTAATTCGTTGGCGTTTGTTTTTAGTTTCTGTGTTGCCAGTGAGAAATCATCCGAAATGTCTTTCATTTTGCTGATTTCTCCCGTTACCGATTTCATTTCTTCCGAAAGTTTCTTCGAAATTTCTGTTTGGTTATGGAAATGCACCGATTGTGCATGGATGTCCTTCAGCTGAATCTCGTAAATTGAGTTCATACCGGCTAAGTTGCTATTGATCCTCTCAACCTTCGTGCGGTATTCCTGCGTATTTACTTCAATTTTTTCAGTGTCTTCGCCGATGCGCTGATAGATAGTTTGCAGATTTGATGTAGCTTCTATCAGGGCCTCCTGGCTTTGCGCGTATTTCGAAGTATTCTCGGAAATATTACGGATGCTTTCAGCAAATCTTTCAGTTTCTAAAGAGAAAGATGCAATTTCATTCAACTGAGAAGCGGTTCTGGTCAGGTTCTGAATACTTTGATTCAGTTTCTGGGCGTCTTCATCGCTCAGTCCTTCAATGTTGGTAACCCCTGGAAATGCACTCGGAGCAGGATAGTTTGTTGCCGGCGGGTAAGCATTGCCTTGTTCGTATGCCTGCGGTACAGCGCCTTGTGCCGGTGGAACAAAAGATCCGCCATTGATTTGGAGATCAAGTTTTCCGCTTTCAAAATCAATGATCTTATCCCATTCGTAAGTTTTCAAAGGTCTTTCGAAGGCACTCATAGCAAAAATAAGCGCTTCGGTCACGAGTCCCACTGTTAGCATTATATTAGCACCTTCCCAATACATCAGTTTGAAAAGTACCCCCATGATCACGATTGATGCGCCGATGCCATATCCGGCGTTAAAGAGCCTGTCTTTCGTCGTGATTTTAACTGACCCTAATTTTTTTATTCTGTCCATCATAATGATATACTATTTTGACGATTTTCAATTTTCTATTTATCCGCGCACCGGCTAAAGCCGGCGGCTATTCATTCACTTAATATCTCCCTTATAAGAACGAACGCATCTGAATCCGATGTAAGGTTTACTTACATGTTGGTATTCGTAGGTTCGGGCTCCGCTTTGTAAATAATAAGGGACATCTTTCCAGGAACCGCCCTTTACCACTTTTCGTTTCATGTGTATCGGGTCATCGGCTTTGGTGTTGTATTCAAAATTTGGGTTGATGTCTGCCGTAGCTATATTGGAAGTTCCGAAATAAGCAGTGGAAGTCCATTCGGCTACATTGCCGGCCATATCGTAAAGTCCATTTGCATTTGGAATGATGTTGTATGATTTCACCGGCTTGGTGGTGACTCCTGCATCGTTCACATAGTTCCCTCTTGCCTGTTTAAAGTTGGCTAAGTAACAGTTTTTTCTTTCGTCAACTAATTTGTTGCCTTTCCAGGGGTAGATAGCATCTTTATCGCGGCCTTTAGCAGCAAATTCCCATTCTGCTTCAGTGGGTAAACGGTAAGGCTCTGTTTTAACTTTATGGGTGTTGTTATACAATTTCGTGCGCCAATGGCAAAATGCCTGTGCTTGTTCCCAGCTTATGCCCACCACCGGATAATCGGAGTAATTGGGGTCGCTGAAATACATTTTCATCTTCGGTTCATTATAAGAGAATCGAATATCACGGGTCCAGGTGAGCGTGTCCGGATAAATATTCAGCATCTTGGTTGAATAAAAATCTTTTCTTCCGGTTAACTTCCGATTAATGGTCTTACTAACTAAATGACCGTTTTCATCATAATACGTGGTGTCAATAGTCACATAAGCCCCTTCAGGATAGGAGTTTGTCGTATAGTTAAACTGATTGCGCGGCAAAGAAACCTGGTCATAGTTGAAAATTTCATAACGGTAAATCATCCGGGCAGCATTCAACTGACGCGTCCCAAGGTCATCATTTCCCGTATAATAAAGTGAGGATAGTGCTTCCTGTACATCCTCGTTGCGGTCGTTCCAACGGATGCGTTGTGACCATCTTATCCTGATAGAATCGCTTTCACTATTGGGGTCATCTATCATGTATTCTTCTCGTCCGATGTTGATAAGTTCGCGATAGGCAATGGAGTCGCGCACCCATAGTACAAACTGGCGGTACTGATCATTGGTAATCTCCGCTTCATCCATATAAAAGGATTCAACTGTCACCTGATGTGCAGCTTCACGTCCGGCGAACATCCCGTTGGGCATATGTGCACCCATCATGAAAGTCCCTTTTTTAATTAATTGCATGCCATAAGGCTTCGTATCCGAGAAACCCATTTTGGCAGAATTAGCAGAACTTGCCAGTTCTCCCACGGGTTTGTTGCAGGAAAGAATCAGCAATGATAAGGCTATGATTACAAAAAGTTTATTCATAAATTAAAATTTTACTTATCTAACGAAAAAGAATTCATTTTATTCTGTATAAATCAAAGAATTCGAATACTTTTATATTTTTTTCTGCGGGAAGAATCCCCTGTTTTGATGTCAATCTCATAGGAAAGCATCACTTCATGCGAACTCCAGCTTGCGTTAATCATCTGTGATATAGGTATATCAAAGGAATATCCGATTGAAAGTCCGTTTCCAATGTTGATGCCGGCTAAAATTACGGCCGCATCTCCGTGTCGGTAGGTTAATCCTCCCCAATATTGATTGTTAACATACATAAGCGCTGATAAATCAACTTTATAAGTTGCGAAATCAGTTTTTAGCAGCATGGATGGTTTGAATATGTATTTCGGATTATTCAATGTCTTACTGTATCCACTGGTGATATATAAAGTGCTCGCGGGACGATATTCATGTTGGTCAGTCCATTCGATTACCGGTTGATTGAAATGAGAGTAAGAAATCCCGGCGTAAAAGTCCTGTCGGGTGTACCAGGCTCCCAGACTCATGTCCAATGCAAATCCCTCAACCAAACTACCCGGGATGGCAGGGTCGTTTTGTATATCGTGGTATTCTCCGGTAGGAACTAAAGGGCCGCGAACACTGTCACCCCTGAAGCCAATACTCAGAAAACCAATTTGCGGACCAATATTAAGGGTACCTTTACCTGCCCTGAATTTAAAGGCATATTGCAGGTGTACTTGCTGATTTACAAAGAGTCCAATCTTGTCGTTGATAAAATTAATGCCAACCCCGTGCTTTCTTCCGAAAATATTCAAGGGTGAGTTGATGTTGAATATAGTCGTGGAACCCCCGTTCGGCATCCCAATCCATTGCAGCCGGTGTTGTCCCGTGATGTCAAGCATGCCGGTTTCACCAACAGCAGCCGGGTTAAATCCTGGAGCATTATGCATGTACTGGCTTGATTGTGCATCGAACTGCGCGTTGAGGTTGCTCAAAAAGGATAATACCAGGAAAATACCAAAAACAATTCTTTTCATGTATTTATTTTTCATTTCTTCCCCTGACAGCCGCACTATTTCTCAGGAAATATTACGGTGTAGATATTTAAACTGAAAAATTGCTGAAAAATTGTTTTGTATTAAAAACATAGGAAAAATTGGCGGTGAAAAATGGAAAAGAGGAAGATTAATACTCTTCCTCATTGAAAAAGAAATCCTCTTTACTTGGATAATCCGGCCAGATATCTTCGATCGACTCGTAAACCTCGCCTTCATCCTCAATTTCCTGTAAATTTTCAATTACTTCCAGGGGCGCCCCTGATCTGATGGCATAGTCAATTAATTCATCTTTTGTTGCCGGCCAGGGTGCGTCTTCAATCTTTGAAGCTAATTCTAATGTCCAATACATAGTTGACGGGTTTTTATTAAAAATGTGAAGAAACTGTTTTTTCTAATTTCGTGCAAAAATAGGAAAAAAAATGATTATATCTCCTTTTTCCAGGAAAATTCTTTATAGCCCTCTGAAACAGTAAGATATCTCGATAAAGTAAAGAAATAATCGGATAATCTGTTGATGTACTTTAAAATAGTAGCATCAATTGCGATGTCGGATTGTATTAAATCCATGATTTTTCGTTCGGCCCTGCGGGTAACGGTACGACAAACATGTGCAGTTGTTCCGGAAGCAGAACCTCCGGGTAGTACGAAATTATTCAGAGGCGGAAGCTTTTCATCCATCCTGTCAATTTCTTTTTCCAGCTTAATGATGTCATCTTCCCGGATGATGGATGCAGCTTTCAGACTAATTTTTGATTGGTCTGTGGCTATATGCGAGCCCACGGCAAAAAGCTTATGTTGAATGTTCTGCAGGAATTCGAGTATATCATCAGGTATTCTGCTGGTTGTCAGCATTCCGATAAATGCATTCAATTCATCTATAGTTCCATAGGTTTCAAGCCTGGGATTGTTTTTCCATACACGGGTACCACCAATTAATCCGGTTTGCCCGTTATCGCCTGTTTTGGTGTATATTTTCATTTTTCTTTCTTTTATGTCTCCAGTCTCCAGTCTCCAGTCTCCAGTCTCCAGTCTTCAGTCTTCAGACTGTGACCGGTGACTGGCGACCGTGACTAATAACGTACTTTATAATGTTTTTTCGTCAGCATCGGATTAAAAAACACAAAACCCATGTGAAAAATATCGATGGTAACTTTCACGCGCGGATGCTTTTTTATAGCATTCCATGCTGCTTCCATTTCAGCCGACCAGTAAATATCATCAACCACAATCATGGAATAATCCCCAACCCGGTTTACACATAGTTCAAAATAACGTATCAGTGCATCAAACCGGTGGTTAGCATCGATAAAAATAAAATCCAGTTGTCCGTATTCATTTAAGATGTTTTCGAGTCGCTCGTCGATATTGCAATTTATCAGGTTGATTTGTTTGTTTCCAAGTTTATCGAAATTCTGTCGAGCTAATGCGCATAGTGCGGGACATCCTTCAAGAGTAATACACCGGCTTTTTGTTGATACGGATGCCATATACATGGTACTTATACCCAGTGAGGTCCCGAGTTCCAGTATGTTTTTAAAATCATAATGTCTGATGATGCGAAAAAGCAATTGAGCTTGTTCGGGTTTTTTCAAAGCTTTCCGGGCGATATCACAGATCCGTTTTTCCTTGTTCTTTCCTGTTCCAAAATCCGTTACCCTGACAACACGCTCGTCGTTCAGCATCCTATTGCGTATCCTTTCGATGTCTCTGAAAACATAGTATGGATGCTTCTCACTCAGGATGTGGCGGATAAAATTGAACATATAGGGCGAGTGAACACCGTAGCCTCGCGTATTTCGTGCACGTATCAGGTGCAACAGGTATTTGTAAATCAGTCTGAACTTTTTCACTTTATTTTATTCCGCGTTGAAGCAGGGAATGATATATCTCTTTCTTGTTTAGGATATCAATAGCTGTTTCCAGATCGATATCATTAACCAGTGAATATTCAATCACGCCTTTTTGATAATAGTATCTTTTAATGATTTCGGCACTGAGAAAATCCAATATCTCCTCTTTGTTTTCATCTAACTTCTTGTTAAAATCAGGTAACAGCTTCGTCCTCAGGGCTTCAAATTCATCTTCTGCCTCTTTATCGAAACCCTCTAGTTTTGAAAATTCGTACAAATCATCAAAGTATTTTTTTGTTTGCGGAGTATATGTAAATTTTTTTTCCTTTAAAAATCCGACAAAATCATCGAAATCTGCATTTGTCAATTTAAATTCAGCCGGGTTAGAAATGGTTTCATGTTGTGCCGCATAACGGGTTGCATAATCAAAATATAAGTTTTGGGCGTAGATGTAATAGGCGATATTGATCTTTCGTTCCTCCTGTGTTACTGAATCGGGGATGATACCACCACCGTCACGTACAATCCGGCCGTTTTTTGTTTTGAATTCATTTGTGAGACTGTCTGGTACGCGTTTCAGACTTCCATCCTCATTACGCTGGGCGTAATCAATTGCCTGGATGCACCTGCCACTCGGGATATAATATTTTGCTGTGGTTACTTTGACATGACCGCCGTAACTTACCGGTCTGATATTCTGTACTAATCCTTTTCCGAAAGTTCGTTCGCCGATAACAACGCCCCGATCCAAATCCTGAATGGCACCCGCGAGAATTTCTGAAGCGGATGCTGAAGCACTGTTCACAAGCACCACGATTTTCATGTCCGGAAAGATAGGTTCCAGCGTGGTTTTGTAGGTATAGGAAGCCTGAGAGTTTTTTCCTTTAGTGCTGACAATTTCAGTCCCTTTAGGAACAAAATACCCCATGATTTTTACTGCTTCATCTATCAGTCCACCGCCATTATTTCTTACATCCAGAATGAGAGACTCAATCTGATGTTGATTTATCATTTCCTGAATAGTGCTTTTTACTTCCATTGCCGCTTGTTCAGTAAAGTCATTCAACAGGATGTAGCCGATTTTTGGAGCAGCAATATTTGAAAAAGGAATCGGGTGTATCTGAATTTTTTCCCTTGGGAATTTTTTCTCCAGCGTTTTTTTCTCTCCATAGCGTTTTATTTTTAACCGAATTTCAGTATTAGGCGTACCTTTAAGTTTGGCGCTTGCATCAGCTACCGAGAAGTCCGACGTTTTTTCTCCGTCGATTTCCAGGATGATATCTCCGGCTTTTAATCCGTTCTTTTGTGCAGGCATCCCCTCATAAGGTTCCGAAATACAGATTCCATCTGTTGTTTTGGTGATTATGGCGCCAATGCCTCCATATTCGCCGGTGGTCATGAAGGTGATGTCGTCAGATGCTGTTTCGGGGATGTAAACAGTATAAGGGTCTAAATTCCGGAGCATTTGATCAACAGCCGATTTTACCATCTTATCGTGGTCAAGGGTATCAACATAATACATGTCAAGTTCTCTCAATACAGAATTGAAAATGCTCAGACTCTTACTTATACGAAAGGTTTTAGTTGTTTGCTGAGAAAAAACAGCTCCTGAAAATCCTGTCAACAGGAAGATTAATATTAAGCAATATTTTTTTAACATATGTATTTTTTATTATTTAAACAAACGCAAGCATTGCGTTTCTACTTTTCACTTAAATGAATGTAGGTGTTCCGTCCGTACTATAATTTCACATTCGGTGGCAGAAACGCGGAGATGTCTTTCCCATAGGAAATAAGATCCCTGGTTACAGTTGATGAGATATGAGCATAAGCAGATTCGGTAAATAAGATCACGGTTTCAATACCGGAAAGAATTCTGTTGGTGTCGCCAATGGTACGTTCATATTCAAAATCGGCCACAGTACGCAACCCCCTTAGAATAAACTGTGCGTCAACGGATTTCGCAAAATCAATCGTCAAATTGTTGTAAACCATCGCTTTAACACGTGGTTCGTCAGCAAAAGCCTGGTTTATGATATCCAACCGTTTAGATTCGTCGAAAAGTGTTTTTTTTAGTTGGTTTACTCCAATCCCGATGATGATTTCGTCGAACAAAGCCAGGCCACGTTTAACAATGCTGTAATGACCAATGGTAAACGGATCAAAAGTTCCGGGGAAAATAGCTCGCTTCATAAAATCTTTTTTTGCCTGAATTTCTAGATTCATAGCTGTAATTGAAGTGCAAAGATAAAAAATTTAATCAGGAGGGATTAAATTCTACTGATTTTTTATAATTTTGCAGCGTTATCTGTAAATATCAAACAAAATTTCAGAAAAAGTGTTTCACTTTTAGATAAATTACCTTTTAAAAAACCCTTAAACAAAAAAACGCTTATGAAACGTATTTTATTTTCAACAGCCATGCTGTTTATTGTAGCGGTGGCTTCTGCCCAATTTAATTTTGGAATAAAGGCCGGATATAATTCTTCCTTATCATTGAAAAATCTGAATTCTTTGAGTGAAGGATCCTACACGGTTGATAATGTCAAAGCTGAAATGTGGAATAATTTTCAGGCGGGTGCTTTCGCGCGTGTTTTTATCAAGAAATTTTATATTCAGCCGGAGCTGTTGTATTCAATTCAGAAGAAAGAATTTGATATGATGGATGTGATTATTAATAACAGTGCTACAGATGTGAATACTTACATGGATGTATCGACAGTACAGGTTCCACTTTATTTAGGGTTCAAATTGATGGATTTTAAAATGGCAAACATCAGGGTTTTTGCCGGTCCGAAATTTATCATGAATGCCGGTTCCAAATTGGAATATAAAAATCTTGAAAGCGGGGATCCTATCACGACAGATGATTTAGCACAAGAGTTTAAATCGTCTCAAATTGATTTGGAAGCAGGTGTTGGAGTTGATGTGTTGATGTTTGCACTGGATGCAAAATTAAATCTAATGCAGGATATTGAAGGGAAAATCAACTCTGTAAATGATTTGTCGAAAGTCACCATGCCTACCAGTACTTTTGTGATTTCACTTTCCTGGAAATTATTTTAAAATCAATCATTGTTTTTTTGCCGCATAGGTCTTTTTTCTGTACCCATTGAAAATGAAGGCAAAAAAAATCAAAATGACTAACGGAAGAACAACATTGACAATTTGCAGTGTTGTTCTTTTTTGTTTACTGATGTGTTGATTTAACAAACGTGTTTTAAATGTTTTTGCCCTTAGTTGTATCCGTTCATCTTGGTTAGTTAGGTAATTAATGGCATTGATCAGGAATGTTTCATTGCCGAAAGTTGCATTCATGATTCTGTCGTAGCCAAGGGGTAATGTCGTGCTATCGCTCGCGATGCCATTGGTTTCATTCCGGATAATGCTGCCTCCGGCGATAAAAAGTTGTTTTGTTTCAATACTTTGTGTTCTAAAAGGACGGTTGTTTTTGATGTCTTTCGGCGGAATCCGGTTGGTGAAATTTGACTGGAAAATTCCGCTAATCAAAATTGCTACCGGCAGGTATCCGGTGTTAAAAGAACTTTCATCTGAATCCCCTGATTCGTTCAAAGTGATCGATGCAGGAACTGGCAGAATTTTCGAACGATTCGAAGTGGCAAGCAGTACGTCTGTTTGCAACTCTTGATGTTGCTCCGTTGTGCTGATGGTTGAAATAAATTCAGCCATTATTTCACCTGTGTTTTTAGTTATTGGATGGGCGTCGGAACTGAGTAAAAGTGGACTAAAATGCCAGGGTACCAGGTCAAATTGTGCCTGCTCTCCTGCCGGAGCAATATTTATTGGCATATATACACATTGCATGTCTTGTACGAGTACAGGGTTGATGCGAATGCCATACCTGAAAAATAAATCATTGAGATTCAGGTCAGCTTCAATAACCGGAGAAAAACCTTGTTGTGAAAGTTGCTGTTTGTCGAACCGTACACCATTGACCAGCCACAGCACGCTACCTCCGTACATGATATACTGATCTAAAATATACTTTTCTCTTTCGTTGAAAGCGTTTACAGGATTGGCAATGATAATCGCCTGATAATCGTTCAGCACAGAAGCGTCATTTTGTAGTTCACCCCGGTCAATCTGGAAGTATTTGCTGAGGCTTTTGCTGATCTGATAAGTTTCGGCTTCGGTTAATTCTCCGTGTCCCTCGAGAAAAGCAATTTTTCGTATTTCTTTGTTTTTCAACCTGCTCAGGGCATCCGAAATTTCGAATTCAAGGTTTTCAATGGAAATGTTGATGTTCTCCTCTCCCGATTTGTTGCGAATGTTTTTCAATAGAGGGACAGCAATCGTTTGTTCCTTAGTCATAATTTCTATCCAGGGAAAAATTATCTTCCGGATTGATTTTCCATCTTTGTCGCGCATATATACTTCCGAAGGTTTGAGTCCACGTTCGGCCAGCAAAGCGTAGTTGCTGAGACGTTGCTCTTCCGAATCAGCATCAGAAGGGTTTATGTTGTTAATTGAAATGGTATATTTTGCATCGTTGGATAAATCATCAATCATGTCAATGGTGGTTTTTCGCAGCCGGAGGAAGGCCGGATTTAGGTCGCCGTTGAGATAAAGCGTTATTTGTAAAGGAGTATCAAAACCTTTAATCAATTCCTTCGTGCAGTCGGATATACTGTATCTGCTGTCTTCCGTTAAATCTATCCTGCATGTCCAAATAGTAAAAAATACTAAAAAGGCAAGAGTCAAAAGGCCACTGAGTATAGATGTTAATTTGATTTTATTCTTCATTTTACCAGGGTTTCACGGGGTATAAAAGATCACTTTAAGGTTGCTCCCCCAAGCTGCAAAGATAAATAAAAATTCAATTTATTTTTCTTATCTTTGCCCCTCATATAACCTTTTAATGTTAAACTGGCCGATATAAATTAATTTGCTTCCGGTATAATGGTTTTATTTAACACCAAACGGATGCGTTGTTGCAAATGTCAGGTTGGTGCAGGGGAAACTGGTTGCAATTTAAAACGACAGATACTGAATATATATGGGTAGAATTATTTCATTGGCAAATCAGAAAGGAGGGGTGGGTAAGACTACAACAGCCATCAATCTTGCTGCATCGCTTGCTTCTTTGGGCCAAAAGGTACTTATTGTTGATGCTGATCCACAGGCAAATGCTTCTTCAGGTTTAGGTGTTGATATTCGTACGCTTGAATTTACAATCTATGAATGTCTGATTGATCATGTGCCTACGCAACAAGCAATTCATAAAACAGAAATTAAAAATCTGGAGATACTTCCTTCTCATATCGACTTGGTAGGAGCAGAAATTGAAATGCTGAGCATGGAAAATCGTGAGCGTGTAATGGAGCGTTTGCTGACTCCTCTTAAAGATGCGTATGATTACATCCTGATCGATTGTTCTCCTTCGCTCGGACTGATCACCGTAAATGCACTGACAGCTTCCGATTCGGTCATTATTCCGGTTCAATGTGAGTATTTTGCTCTTGAAGGTATCAGCAAACTGTTGAATACGATTAAGATTATCAAAAGTAAACTAAACATGGGACTTGAAATTGAAGGGTTTCTACTGACCATGTATGATAACCGTTTGCGTTTAGCCAATCAGGTGTTGGCAGAAGTAAAAAAACATTTCGAAGGCATGGTATTTGATACAGTAATCAGCCGGAATGTTCGCCTGAGCGAAGCACCAAGTCACGGTAAACCCGTTTTGCTTTATGATGCAGAATCCAAAGGAAGTTGCAATTACATGGATCTCGCTAAGGAATTAATTCAGAAAAACACTATTTGACTCAAATCAAATCACAAATATAAAAAGATATGGCAAAAACAACAGGATTGGGAAAAGGACTGGGAGCACTGATTGATACGGATAACTTTAATGCTGTTGGTTCATCATCTATTAATGATGTTAATCTTGACCTGATTGTTACCAATTCCAATCAACCTCGGACTTATTTTGACCAGGATGCGATGGAGGAGCTTGCTGCATCTATTCGTGAGCTGGGAGTGATTTCTCCGGTTACACTCAAAAAAAATGATGATGGAACCTATTTGATAATCGCCGGAGAACGCCGCTTCAGGGCTTCTAAAATGGTGGGACTAAAATCCATACCTGCTTATATTAGAACAGCAGCAGACGAACAGGTGATGGAAATGGCGTTGATTGAGAATATTCAACGGGAAGACCTGAATGCCATTGAAATAGCGTTGTCATTTTATCGTTTGATGGAAGAGTATAAACTGACACAGGAACGGTTGAGTGAAAGAGTTGGAAAGAAAAGAGCAACCATTGCGAATTATTTGCGCCTGCTTAGATTGCCGGCAGAAATTCAAATGGGTATCAAGGATAAAAAAATTGATATGGGGCATGCAAGGGCTATTCTGGGGTTGAACGATCCGGTGGCACAGCTTCACCTCTATGAAATGATAGTTAAGCAGGATTATTCGGTAAGAAAAGTGGAAGAGATGGTTCGTCAATTTACCAAAACAGGTACTTTTTCCAGGCAATCACCTGTGAAAGCAAAAGTGAAACTAACCGAATACAAAGAATTAAAATTGAGACTCGGGAAGCTTTTTGGAGCAAAAGTGCAATTGACATCTGACGAAAAAGGGAAAGGAAAAATCACGATTTCTTTCAATGATGATGATGATTTATCCCGCATCATGGAATTATTCGACAATATTGATAAGCATTAAAGACCCTAAGTAATTGTGATTGAACGACTGACAATATGGTTGATCCTGCTGCTTGCGGTTTTTCCTTTTCATCTGTCGGGACAGGATAGTTTAGTGGTAAATACACAAGATACTGTTCAGTCATTGCGGCGTATCGACCTGAATGCCCCGCTGATTGTCCCGGTTGAAAATACGGATTTGCCGGCTGGAATTAAAAACTATAAACCTGATCCGGTACGAGCAATCTGGTTGGGTGCTGTTATTCCCGGATATGGGCAAATCCTGAATAGAAAATTCTGGAAACTTCCCATCGTTTATGGTGGTTTTCTGGGATGTTTTTATGCCATAAACTGGAACTCCGGTCGTTTTATTTCGTATAAAAATGCTTATCTCGACATCATAGATGGGGATAATCAGACGAATAGCTTCCTGGAAATAATACCTCCGGGATATACAATTGACAGCTATGGTGGAGAGGCAGCATTTACGAATCTGTTGAAAAGCGGTATGGATAAATCCCGGTACAACAGGGACCTAAGTATTATCGTTACGATTGCATATTATGGACTGACTTTGATCGATGCATTTGTGGATGCGCATTTATACGATTTTGATATTTCTCCGGATTTATCGCTTAAGCTGCGGCCATCCATCATCAATGAAAGATTTACAATGAATCAACTGTCGAAATCCTCTTTTTCATATGGCTTTTCCGGCAGTATCAAATTTTAAATGAAGGATGTTTTTAAAGAAGATTTTTGTTTTTGCGTTATTTCTTCAGGGGGTTACTGCTGTTGCTCAGTCTGATATCAATATTTTAAAAGAAGGAAAAAGTACGCTTCAATCGGATACTGTCCAGGTGCCGGATGAAGTGACATATGCACTTGATCATATGTTGTCTAACTGGTTTGTAAGTAAATCGAGAAAATTCCAATGTGATACCACTCACTTCGATCATCATGTGCCCGATTCTGTTATCAGTAAACGTTTAAGGCTGATGCCCTGTGTTATGGAGATGCCTTTTAATGGTTATGTGAGATCGTTTGTTGACTTATATACCGTGAAAAGAAAAAATCAGTTGAGTTATCTACAAGGGTTGGGAGAATATTATTTCAGGCTTTTTGAACAAATCCTCGATAAAAATAAATTGCCCCTTGAATTAAAATACCTTCCGGTTATTGAATCTGCATTGAATCCTACAGCCATATCACGTGCAGGTGCTGCCGGGTTGTGGCAATTCATGACATCTACCGGCAGAATGTATGGTCTCGAAATAAACAGTCTCGTAGATGAGCGAATGGATCCCTATAAGTCCACCCATGCAGCTGCTAAGTACCTGAAAGATTTATATGATATTTATGGCGATTGGCACCTGGTAATTGCGGCGTATAATTGTGGCCCGGGTAATGTGAATAAAGCCGTTCGCAGGGCAGGAGGAAAACAGGATTATTGGACGATTTATCCTTTTTTGCCCGCTGAAACAAGGGGATATGTCCCTATTTTTATCGCGGCAAATTATGCCATGTATTATGCCGATGCACATAATATTTGTAAAGCAACAATAGAATTTCCCAGGGCGGTGGATACTGTCGTGATCAATCAACGTGTTCACTTTGAACAAATTGCTTCGGTATTGAATGTCCCCAAAGAGCAAATTAAGATGATGAATCCTCAGTATAGAAGAGAGATTATTCCCGGAGATTTAAAACCTTATGCGGTTGTTCTGCCCGTTAAAATGACGGGAATGTTTATTGATAAATTTGAAGATATTGTGGCATATAAGGCCGATTCTTTAATTAATAACCGCCGGGCAGAAGTGAATATTCCACAAGCTACCGCTGCTTCCGGAGGGAAAGTAATATATCATATGGTCAGAAAAGGACAAACCTTGAGTAGTATTGCTGCGCGTTACGGTGTTTCTGTTTCCCGTATCCGGAAATGGAACAATTTAAAAGGGTCCATGATCCGGCCAGGTCAACGATTGAAAATTAACAAATAATTGTTTTGTTGTTTATGGAAAAACTTTATTACTCAATTGCTGAAGTGTCGAAGATGTTGGAAATAAACGCTTCGAATCTGCGTTTTTGGGAGAAAGAGTTTAAACAACTTAAGCCAAGGCGCAATGACAAGGGTACTCGCTTCTATACCCGTGACGATATCAATTTAGTGAAACAAATCATGTTTTTGGTTAATAATCAAAACCTGACTTTGGAAGGTGCTCGACAAAAACTCGGGCAAAAAAAAGATCATGTTGCTAAACAGCAGGAACTGATTGAACGTTTAAGAAAAATCAGGACAGAATTAAGAGGAATCTCAAAAGCGTTAGGATAAATGTATTAATGTAACAAATATGCTTAAAAAATCAACAATTTTATTTTTTGCACTACTTTGCCTTGCCGAATCGGTTTCGGCAGCCAGAATGCCTAAAAATGTAATTTTTTTAATAGGCGATGGAATGGGAATTGCTCAAATTTATGCAGCCATGGTTAGCAATGGTAACTCTCTGGAATTAGAGCGCTTGAAACACTTGGGTTATTCAAAAACTTATTCGTCCGACAAATTTACTACAGATTCCGGGGCAGGAGGAACTGCCTTGTCAACGGGGGTGAAAACGAAAAATGGAATGATAGGAATGAGTCCCGATTCGGTTTGTGTTGAGACAATTTTGCAGCAGGCCGATAGGAACGGTTTGGCGACGGGAATTGTTGTTGCTTGCGCGGTCACCCACGCTACTCCCGCATCATTTATTGCTCATCAGGTGAACAGAAATATGTACGAGGAAATTGCTGCCGATTATTTAAATACTGATATTGATGTGTTTATCGGAGGAGGGAAAAAACATTTTGAAAACCGGAAAGATAAAAGAAACCTGATAGAAGAATTGAAAAGCAAAGATTATCAGATTGCTTACAGTATAGATGAAGTAAAGAAAACAAATAAAGGTAAACTTGCCGGCCTTTTGTATGAAGAACATCCTCCTGTAGCTTCAGTGCGGAGCGATTTTCTGCCGGAGGCTACTATGTCAGCTATTCACATTTTAAATAATAATAAAACGGGTTTTTTCCTGATGGTAGAAGGTTCTCAAATTGACTGGGGGGGGCACGATAATGATATTGATATGGTTGTCAATGAGATGCTGGATTTTGATAAAACCATCGGGAAAGTGCTTGATTTTGCTGAAAAAGATGGCAATACCCTGGTCATTGTTACTGCAGATCATGAAACCGGAGGCTTGACATTACCAACTGGAAACATAGAGAAAAGGAATGTTAAAGCAAACTTCTCTACTAAAAGTCACACCGGTGTTCCTGTTCCCGTTTTTGCTTTCGGACCCGGTGCAGAAGAGTTTACCGGTTTTATGGAGAATACGGATTTTAAAAATAAAATTGCAAAACTGCTTAAACTGAGATAGTCTTTTTTGCAAATAAAAACCTGATTGACAATTCTGATTTAAACAGAAGTCAACCAGGTTTTTTAATTTTATTTTAACTGATAAATTAAGTGTGAAATTTTACCTGAGAATTGTCTGCGCCCGGTCGGGACCTACCGATACAATTTTAATGGGGACTTCCAACTCTTCTTCCAGAAAATTCAGGTATGCGTTGAATTTCTGGGGGAACTCATCTTCTGATTGCATTTTCGTCATGTCGGTCTGCCAACCCGGCAACTCAGCGTATATCGGTTCAACTTTTTCATCAATAGAGTAAGGAAAATCTTCGGTCACAACATCATTTATTTTATATGCCACGCAAGCCTTGATGGATTCAAAAGTATCCATTACATCGCTTTTCATCATGATGAGTTGTGTCACCCCATTGATCATTACAGCATACTTAAGGGCAACTAAATCTATCCATCCGCAGCGGCGCGGGCGACCTGTAACCGAACCGAATTCATTGCCGTTTTTACGCATCAAATCGCCGGTTTCATCGAAAAGCTCTGTGGGAAACGGGCCGCTACCCACGCGGGTACAGTAAGCCTTGAAAATACCGTAAACCTCTCCGATATTACGCGGAGCAATCCCCAGACCGGTACAAGCTCCGGCACAAATGGTATTCGAAGATGTTACAAAAGGATATGAGCCGAAATCAATATCCAGCATGGTTCCCTGCGCTCCTTCAGCCAGTACTTTTTTCCCGTTTTTGATGGCGTTGTTGATGGTGTGCTCGCTGTCAATTAGTTCAAATTTTTTTATGTATTCAATACCATCAAACCATTCTTTTTCTAACGAAGCAAGGTCATACTCAAAATTATATTGCGCCAGCAGTTTTTTGTGTCTCTCGATAGCTGTCCGGTATTTTTCCTCGAAATTATGCAGGATATCACCAACCCTTACCCCATTTCGACTGATTTTATCTGTATAAGTCGGACCAATGCCTTTCCCTGTGGTGCCGATTTTCCCGGATCCTTTGGCTGATTCATATGCCTGGTCGAGCAACCGGTGTGTGGGAAGTATCAGGTGCGCTTTTTTAGATATTTTCAATCTTTCGGTCAGTGGATGTCCCGAAGCCTCGAGTGCTTCAACTTCGGCTTTGAATAGTGCAGGGTCCAATACTACTCCATTTCCGATAATATTAATTTTATTTCCCTGGAAAATCCCGGAGGGGATGGAACGGAGTACATATTTCTGACCTTCAAATTCAAGGGTATGTCCGGCATTTGGCCCCCCCTGAAAACGTGTAACCAGGTCGTAACCCGGGGTTAAAACATCTACTACTTTCCCTTTTCCTTCGTCACCCCATTGGAGACCTAATAATACATCTACTTTCATTGTTATGGATATAAACTATTTTTTATTACTGCATTTTTTACATACCCCATAGATATACAGGGAATAATGTGTGCTCTGAAAATTGGCAAATTCTTTCGATTGAATGGCCTTTCTGATTTTTTTATCCGTAAATTCCTTGACTTTTCCACAAACAATGCAAACAGAATGGTTGTGGATGTTAGTGCCGATTGACTTTTCATACTGAGCAGATAAACCGTCAAATTGGTGCTTGATTACTAATCCTGCTTCTAATAATAAATCAAGCGTGTTATAAACGGTTGCTAGACTTACCCTGTACTCGTTTTTCATGCTTTCGTATAATTTTTCAGCATTAAAATGACCTTCGAGCGTGTAGATCTTTTCCAGGATGGCAAATCTTTCAGGGGTCTTTCTGTGTTTATGTCTGACCAGATAATCCGTGAATATATTGACGATTGTAGAACTTTCTTCTTTCATTGAAACTGATAAAACCTCACAAAGATAAGGTATTTTTCATAAATTCTCATCCAGAATTCCTAAAAATATTAATTCTTGTTTAACTGTTTGATAGATGTGGTTTTTGCCTGAAAATGGGTTGTTTGCAAATCCCCGGATGCGGGTATAGATTAAACGGGCTGTAGCTTCATCTTTTCTGGATAACCTGGCAAGACATATTGCCACGGAGTTATAGAAAGTGTTTTCGTTATCTGGGATGTTCAGTTGTTGTACCAACTGTAAAATTTTTTCTATCTCTGTAGGTGAAAGTTGATGATAGATCCGCAGGGCAAGCGTAAAACCGAATATTTTATGCAGGATCTTATCTGATTCGATGCAATTAAGACTAAAATCGGGTGCAAAATTCAGGTGTTGATACAGGTTCATTGTAGCTTGTTCAATCAGTTCAATGTTGTTACATTGCTCTAACCAGCTGGATGCCAGTTTAGGTGTAAATGTTTCGGCAGGTTGTAAAAGTGTCGCCATTATCATGGTCTCTCTGATATTGAGGAGCCATAATCGTTGAGCTAAATCATGATTATTTGTGTAATGTTTTGCAATCTCCCGGATACGGGTAATTGAAACACCATAATTTATTTTGTAAACAATTCCATGGGACTTCATCGAATCGGAAATGATGCCATCCATCGATAGTCTGATTTGTTGTTTTATTTGTGATATTTGTTGGTCTAGCGCAGGATTTGTAAGTAAAAATTTCATTTAAAACCAGTGTAAATAATTGATTCGTAGAGATATGTAAAATTTATTTGAATTTTGTTGAATTTGTTTGGATATAATTCCTCACTTTATTATCTTTGCAGCTCCAAAACATGGTGGTTATAGCTCAGTTGGTTAGAGCGTCGGATTGTGGTTCCGAAGGTCGCGGGTTCGAGCCCCGTTTTCCACCCTTCTATTAAAAGCCGGTAAAACCATAAAGTGCTCCGTTGGACTTTATGGTTTTAATTTTTTACTTTTTTCCTATTATTTTTTCCTTCATTAGGTTGATATTCATCCGGTTTTGAAACCAAATCCATTGCTGTAAAGATATCCACAATTTCGTAGCCGGCATTTTTTAAACTTCCAAGTAAAGTGGAAAGACTGTTATAAAACTTATCTTTTCTTCCCGGATTTGTACCAAAATGAAATTGCAGGATATATCCGTTCAATCCGTTTGATTGCTGAACCTGCATAATTCTGTCCATGATTTCTTTACTTGAGTAATAATTTTCCCTCATTTCAGGGAAAGTGTAATCGAGATTGGAATAGGTCCCCGGAGTGGAACGAATGAGGTAAACGCCGACATTTTTACACCATTTGCTGATGCTGTCGTTGTACAATTCAAATGGAGGGCTGAAAAACGGAGCCTGTTGTTTCCCGATACCATGTTTTTTCAGTGCGGCATAGTTTTCTCTTAAATCATTCAGAAAATCGTTTTTGCGAATGCCCGAAGATTCTGCATTGCTCCATTCGGCCAGTTTTTCATAATGATTGGTTGCCAGTCCGATATAATGTCCTTTTTCTTTTAATTTTTTTATTTTGCGGGCATTTCCCGGTTTCCTTAAGAAATCTCCCGAAAAAAAGAAGGCTGCTTTTACATTGTGTCTGTCGAGTGTAGCCTTGATTTTTCTGTACCCGTCGGCATACTGATGTCCGGTGAAAATAATCGTTAACTGTTTTTTTTCAGGGTTGAAACGGTTAATACCACCACGATCGTAATTGTTTTTATCGAAAAATATTTTTTTCTCTCCCGCGGCCTGGCGAACAGACAACATATGCAGTAATGCCACTGTTCCGTCAATGTTAGGCTGGTTGGTGACGTAATCATTTACATGGTCATGGTATATTGCCCAATCGGTCTGGTATCTTTCATAAGCTCCATCGTAAATCTGTTTTTCAGCGTCAGTATCTTTCAGACAATGGTTACTGACAGCTCCGTTTACCATCGCCCCAGCAAGAATTTCATCTGATTCAATATAACTTTTCGCATGCGGATGAAGAGGGGTAATTCCATTTTCAGGCAATTTCGTAACCATGGAAATACCCCAGGGATTGCATCCGAAAATCCAGTTAAAAAGGGCTTCTTCCATCTCAATGAATGTGCTGTCGTTTGTTTGTTTCCTGTATGCATGGCACAGGTTGTGTAAAGCTGCAATCTTGTTATTTGAGTTTTCAGAGAGGTTAATCCCAATGTGAAAAGGATTATCACATGCAGTAAGTAGTGCCCGTTGCAAAGCGATGTTCATGTTTTGCTGGTAGTTTTTCTTTACCTGAGGGTTTTCAATTTGCATGAGTAAATACGGACTCCAGTTGATGTAAGGATAAAACTGTAAAGGTTTGTCGCAACTGGCAAAAAGCCATTGCGGGAGCGGTTCTGCTAATCCGTATGCCTGAGCATCTTTTAAATAATACTCATTGAAAGTGAGAAAATACAATTGCGTGGCAGCCAGTTGCATGTCATCTTTCCAGTTTTCTTCAGTGAATTTATCTTCTGCATTTGCCATTCCTTTGAAAACAACATCCTGCGCTTTGGCATATTGATATATTTCAGCGGATTTGCCAGCAAGTTTCTCAGCTAATTCCGGATAGAAATTCCGTAATACATCTGATCCGAGTGCAAAAACAGCTGCAAATTTAGCAGCTACAGCAACCTTTGTTGACTCGTAATCTATCCTCAAGAGTTGGTCTATTCCCCATTTTGCTTCCTCGATGAGATCGGGAATACCATTGGGTTGCTTTTTCCCGAAAGAATCTGCCTCGTCATCAAAAATTTCGGGGTGTTTACTGAAAATAAAAAGTAACTGATAAGTTACGCTTGCATTTACAGACGCGTTGCTGATTTTATTGGAAGCGTCGTACCACCAACCGGCGGCTTCATCTCCCGCCAAACGTTGCGATTGCAGGTACGTAATAAGTTGGTTTGTTGTGTTAATGAATATGTTTTGATGGATGTAAACCGTGGGAGAGTAGGTATCCCCAACCTTGATGTAAAAAGCTCCTTCCTGTTTAAATGAACTGAAATCGAGAATGAAATTACTGTTGAATTTGTCAAAACTACCCCATGACTGTACGGTATTTAATGTTGCATATGTTTCATTTGTAAGGGCGTCGAGTATCGAAAACTCCTGAATATTGGTGGCTGATTCACTGATTAAAACAGCTTTTTTCGACCCATTTGGCAAGTAACCCAGTTGATTGATCCGGATTCTGGAACCGGCACCAAAAGCCTGAACAGAAAGCAGAAACAAGAACAAAAAAAAGTGTAAATGTTTTTTTATCATGATGAACACTGTATTTGTGACAAATTTAGATAAATTTCGCATATATAGCAAATGCTTAATAATTACAAAAAAAGTATTATTTTTGCATCATAAAAGAATACGAGGGAATTATTTACACTACTTAAATGAAACGTGGGTTCTGGTTCGGTTCTAACAAGAAAAAAATTATCATAAAAATGTACATGCTTATTCAATGTATGACATTTGACCATTAAAAAATAATTATTAACAGATGAAAGTATTAAAATTCGGCGGAACATCCGTAGGTTCTGCTGCACGAATCAAAGAAGTTGCAAAGCTGATTTGCGATGGAGAACAAAAAATTGTAGTATTGTCAGCTATGTCAGGAACAACCAATAGCCTGGTTGAGATTGCTGATTATTTCTACAAAAATAATGCTTCCGGAGCCTTGGAGCGCATCAATGCTTTGGAACAAAAGTATGAGGATGTTATTGAAGAGTTATACTCCAAATCTTCCTCTAAATCTGATGCCCGGGAGTTAGTTCAGCGGCATTTTGATTATTTACGTACTTTCTCGAAAGCTGTATTTACCATTTTTGAAGAAAAAGCAATTCTTGCTCAGGGAGAATTAATTTCTACCGGCATGTTTCATATTTATTTAGAAGAACAGGGTGAAAGTTCAGTGTTGCTTCCTGCTCTGGAATACATGAGAATAGATAAGAATTCGGAGCCGGATACTGCATATATTGCAGAAAATCTTGCAAAACAACTGGATGCAAATCCCGGTAAGACATATTATATCACGCAAGGTTATATCTGCCGGAACTTTTACGGTGAAATTGATAATTTGCAACGTGGAGGGAGCGACTATACTGCTTCGCTGATTGGTGCAGCTGTTAAAGCGGATGAAATTCAGATATGGACGGACATTGATGGAATGCACAATAATGATCCTCGCTTTGTTGAGAAAACAAAACCAGTTCCCTTCCTGAATTTTGAAGAAGCTGCCGAACTGGCTTATTTTGGAGCAAAAATTTTGCATCCAACTTGCATTCTTCCTGCTAAGCTAAATAATATCCCGGTAAGATTGTTGAATACAATGGATCACAAAGCGCCCGGGACACTCATTTCTTCAAAAACTAACAAGTCTGCCATACAAGCTGTTGCAGCTAAAGATGGTATTACGGCGATAAAAATCAAATCAGGCAGAATGCTGCTGGCTTATGGGTTTTTGAGAAAGGTGTTCGAAATTTTCGAATCATACCAGACGCCGATAGATATGGTAACTACTTCGGAAGTAGGCGTTTCTGTAACCATTGATAATACCAAAAATTTGAAAGAAATTGTGGATAACCTGAAAAAATTGGGCACTGTTTCTGTCGATGAAGATTTGGTGATAATATGTGTGGTAGGAGAACTTCAGCCGGAAAATATTGGTTTCCAGTCGAAAGCAGTGCATGCGCTGAAAGATGTTCCTATTCGTATGATCTCTTATGGTGGCAGCAATTACAATGTGTCGTTCCTGGTGAATACTGCCGACAAAAAGGCGGCACTTCAAGCTCTGAGCGCATCTTTGTTTAACTAATTTCTGAATTACAGCAGGTCACATTAGAAAAGAAAAGTATTGTCATACGTCAAACGTCTAAAGTGACTCATGTAGTTTCAAATATTATATTTTACATGATAAAAGCGAACTACCCGGTAGATAAATTCCGCGATATTACTACTCCTTTTTATTATTATGATTTGGAGGTGTTACGGTCTTCCCTGGCTGAAATTAATCGCCATATCGACGGTCAGCCTTTTGAAGTGCACTATGCGCTGAAAGCGAATGTGAATCCTGTCGTATTAAAGATTATTAAAGAGGCTGGGCTGGGTGCTGATTGTGTAAGTGGAGGCGAAGTGCAAGCGGCTCTGAATGCTGGCATTGCTCCTTCAAAGATTGTTTTTGCCGGGGTAGGGAAGGCTGATTGGGAAATCAACCTCGGTTTGGAACATGATGTTTTTTGCTTTAATGTAGAATCAATTCCTGAACTTGAAATAATTGATGAGCTTGCCAGTGCAAAAGGTAAAATTGCCAGGGTTGCGCTCCGTATCAATCCAAATGTAAGCGCCAATACCCATCATTATATCACAACAGGCTTGAATGAAAATAAATTCGGTATTAACCTGACGGAGCTTGAAAAGGTAACGCAAATCGTAAGAAATCTGCAAAACGTAAAATTGATTGGAATTCATTTTCATATTGGTTCGCAAATTACGGATATGACTCCTTTTCAGGATTTGTGTGTAAAGGTGAATGAATTACAGTACCATTTTGAAGCAAACGGGATAACACTTGAAAATATTAATGTTGGTGGCGGTTTGGGTGTCAACTATGAACATCCGAATCATTTTCCGATTGCTGAATACGAAGCATACTTCAAGGTGTTTCGTGATCACCTGACTTTACGTCCCGGGCAAACCCTGCATTTTGAATTGGGCAGGTCTATTGTTGCTCAATGTGGTAGCTTGATATCCAAAGTGTTGTATGTGAAAGAAGGTACTTCAAAGAAGTTCGTGATCCTGGATGCCGGGTTTACAGAATTGATACGACCAGCTTTGTATCAAGCCTATCATCGTGTCGAAAATCTTTCATCGGATTTACCGGAAGAAAAATATGATGTAGTCGGACCCATTTGTGAATCTTCGGATGTGTTTGTGAAGGACTATCTGATGAATCAAACCAAACGTGGTGATATCGTTGCTCTGCGCTCTGCCGGTGCTTATGGTGAAATCATGGCATCCGGGTATAATCTAAGAAAATTACCGAAAGCATATACTTCTGATGAGTTGAAGTAAAGGTTAACTAACAACTGAAAACATAAAAAAAACCGGTCATTTGGCCGGTTTTTTTTATAGCTGAGATTGGAATAAATCAATCTTTAAATTTTGCTTTCAGATATTCCCGGTTGAGCCTTGCAATATGCGAAATTGAAATGGCTTTCGGGCATTCTGCCTCACAGGCACCTGTGTTGGTACAGTTACCAAATCCAAGTTCGTCCATTTTGGATACCATGGCTTTGGCACGGGCAACTCTTTCAACCTGTCCCTGTGGCAGCAAGGCAAACTGACTGACTTTGGCAGCAACAAACAGCATGGCAGAACCATTTTTACAAGCTGCTACACAAGCACCGCATCCGATACAAGAAGCTGCATCCATCGCTTCTTCTGCTTTATGTCTTGGGATAGGAATAGCATTTCCATCCGGAATACCGCCGGTATTAACCGACACATAACCACCGGCCTGTATGATTTTGTCGAATGCGCCGCGGTTTACAATCAAATCTTTGATTACAGGAAATCCTGTTGATCGCCAGGGTTCAATAGTGATGGTGTCGCCGTCATTAAACCTGCGCATGTGTAATTGGCAGGTGGTGGTTTCACCGTCAAGACCGTGCGGGTGACCGTTGATGTACAATCCGCACATACCACAAATGCCTTCGCGACAATCGTGATCAAAGGCAATGGGTTCTTTGCGTTCGCGTACAAGTTTCTCGTTTAGCACATCCAGCATTTCAAGAAAAGAACTGTCGGTTGAAATGTTTTCTAATTTGTAGGTCTCGAATTTTCCTTTTTCTTTCGGACCTGCCTGACGCCAGATTTTAAGCGTGATATTAATATTTTTTTCCATGATTTCTGATTAAGCTTTGTAATTACGTTGTTGACGTTTCACGAACTCATATTCCAGCATTTCTTTGAACAAAGTAGGTTCTTCTCCTTCTCCGTTGAATTTCCAGCAGGAAGCAAAAGCAAATTTCTCATCATTTCTGAGTGCTTCACCTTCTTCTGTCTGATACTCTTCCCGGAAGTGCCCCCCGCAGGACTCTTCCCGTAACAAAGCATCTCTGGCCATCAGTTCGCCGATTTCAATAAAATCGGCCACACGCAATGCCTTTTCCAGTTCATTGTTCATGTCCTCAGCTTTTCCGGGAACAAATACATTGCTCCAGAATTCTTTTCGGATTTTCTGGATTCTTTCCAGCGCATGTTCAAGACCTGCCTTGTTACGTCCCATGCCGACAAAATCCCACATGACTAATCCGAGTTCGCGATGGATAGAATCGACCGAACGTTTGCCCTGAACTGCCATGATGCGTTTGATTTTTTCGCTGATTTGATTTTCTGCTTCATCAAACTCTGGTAACTCCGTGCTGAAACGAGGTACGCGAATTTGATCTGCC
Organism: Paludibacter sp.; assembly: GCA_028703105.1. Lineage (GTDB taxonomy): Bacteria > Bacteroidota > Bacteroidia > Bacteroidales > Paludibacteraceae > Paludibacter. Next base: position 55,465 of record JAQVNN010000005.1, read on the forward strand.
AGGTAATTCTGAATGGTGTAAGGGAGGATAAAATATCCGTCAGCCAAACCCTGCATCAATGCGGAAGCTCCCAGTCGGTTTGCTCCGTGATCGGAGAAGTTGGCTTCACCAATACAGAATAACCCTTTTACAGTAGTTTGCAATTCGTAATCCACCCAGATACCACCCATGGTATAGTGGATTGCAGGATAAATCATCATCGGTGTTTTATAAGGATTGTCATCTACAATTTTTTCGTACATCTGGAAAAGATTTCCATAACGGGCACGAACAACATCTTCGCCGAGACGTTTGATAGAATCTTCAAAATCAAGATACACAGCTAAACCAGTATTACCTACGCCATAACCTGCGTCGCATCTTTCTTTTGAAGCACGGGATGCTACGTCACGTGGAACTAAGTTCCCAAAAGCAGGATATCTTCTTTCTAAGAAATAGTCTCTGTCTTCTTCTTTTAAATCCGTAGGTTTTAGTTTTCCCTGACGGATGGCTTCTGCATCTTCTTTTTTCTTCGGAACCCAAATGCGACCGTCATTGCGGAGTGATTCTGACATCAGGGTCAGTTTTGATTGGAATTCCCCGTGCACAGGAATACAGGTCGGGTGAATCTGGGCAAAAGCCGGATTAGCAAAGAAAGCGCCTTTCTTATACATCTGAATGGCCGCAGAGCCATTGCAACTCATTGCGTTAGTTGACAAGAAGAATGCATTTCCGTAACCACCGGAGCCAACTACAACTGCATGAGCAGAGAATCTTTCGATTTTACCGGTAACCAGGTTACGGGCAATAATTCCTCTGGCGCGGCCATCAATGATAACCACGTCAAGCATCTCATGGCGGGTATATAATTTAACTGTTCCTTTGCCAACTTGTCTGCTTAACGCTGAATAGGCACCAAGCAACAATTGCTGACCGGTTTGACCGCGGGCATAGAAAGTCCGTGAAACCTGCGCGCCACCAAACGAACGGTTATCGAGCAAACCTCCGTATTCACGTGCAAAGGGTACGCCCTGTGCCACACATTGGTCAATAATGCTGTTTGAAACCTCAGCGAGGCGGTAAACATTGGCCTCACGCGCACGGTAGTCACCTCCCTTTAAGGTGTCGTAGAATAAACGGTAAACCGAATCTCCGTCGTTCTGATAATTTTTGGCAGCGTTGATACCTCCCTGTGCCGCAATGGAGTGTGCACGGCGAGGTGAATCCTGAATGCAAAAGTTCAGTACATTAAATCCTAATTCAGCTAAAGAAGCTGCTGCTGAAGCTCCTGCCAGACCGGTTCCCACCACAATGATGTCTAACCTGCGTTTATTTGCAGGATTTACTAATTTTTGATTAGCTTTGTAGTTTGTCCATTTCTCCGCTAAATGTCCTTCCGGAATTTTAGCATCTATGATTGGAGCTTCTGTTTGAGAAGTTACTTGTTTTTTAGTCATGATAATTATAAATTTGGAAATGGATGATATGTTGAATTCGGAGAAAACAGGGGCCCGGCTTCAAGTAAGCCGCATACCGGAATAGCAATGAACAATAAAATGATGATGGTAGCTATAACATTAGAGATTGATTTGACTCTGGGCAACCATGTTTTATTGTTTATTCCAAGAGACTGCAAAGAACTCCACACTCCATGTGTCAGGTGAAACCATAGGGCAATAAGCCATACAATATACAATATTGCATAAACAGGTTGACTGAAATAATATTGTACCCAATGTGCTCCTTTGGCAGCCAGTTTTACAACCTCTTCATCGGCATGCGTGCCCATTTTATGCATCAGTTCAATCAGTTGCATCTTGCTCCAGAACTGGAATAAATGCAAAGACAAAAAGCCCAGTATAACAACTCCAAGAACTAACATGTTCTGTGAAGCCCAGCTTACTTCTTTTTGTTTTGAGCTTACTGCATAATGGTCTTTCCCACGTGCCCGCATATTCTGATAAGAAAGAAAAAAGGCATATAGAATGTGGATGACAAATCCCGCTGCCAACCCCATTGTAGCAACCAAGGCATACCAATTGGCTCCTAAAAATGCACAGATTGCATCGTATGCAATAGGATTTATGACTGCCACAAAATTCATAATGCTGTGAAACAGCAGGAATAACACGAGCATAGCTCCCGTGATACTCATGATAAGTTTTCTCCCGATAGAGGAATCAATTAGCCACATAGATTTTTGTTTTATTGTTGTTGATTTATTTAATTTGCAGAACTACAATTGTTTGTTGTTGAAATAAACGTGTTTTTACCGCCCGCAAAATTAGTCATTTCGTTTGAAAATAACAAGGTATTGCGGAAAAATTTCTTTATTTATAATCATTCAATTACATTTCCCATCAAAGTCGCCGATGAAGCAGATATGATTCTTACCCGGATATATTCTCCGATTCGTCTTCCTTCTCTTGGGAAAATCACGACCTTGTTTTGTGATGTCCTACCAAATAATTGTTCGTTAGAACGTTTAGAGAAACCTTCCACCAATACTTCATATTCTTTTCCAACATCTTCTTGGTTGCTCTTGTTTGAAATTTCATTTTGTAATGCAATGATTTCATTCAGCCGGCTGATTTTGACTTCTTCCGGAACATTATCAGGCAGGCGTTTGGCTGCAACTGTTCCCGGTCTTTCAGAATATTTAAACATAAATGCCTGATCGAACTTTACCTTGCGCATCAAATCAAGTGTATCCTGATGGTCTTCTTCTGATTCATCACTGAATCCGCAAAAAATATCGGTTCCTATGGCACAGTCGGGGATGATCCGCCGGATGGTGTCAATCCTGTCGAAGTACCACTCGCGTGTGTATTTGCGGTTCATCAGTTTTAATATCTTATTACTGCCTGATTGAACAGGAAGGTGGATGAAACGACAAATGTTAGGATAACGGGCGATCATTTCAATGGTTTCATCGTTCATGTCTTTTGGGTGCGGACTGGTGAAACGGATACGCATATCAGGCACAGCTTCTGCAACAATTTGCAGTAACTCGGGAAAAAGAATGGTCTTTCCATCTTTTTCAAATTTGTAAGAATTGACCGTTTGTCCGAGTAGTGTTACTTCTTTATATTTTTTTGTTCGGAGATCTTTAATTTCATTCAGAATACTATCTACATCGCGGCTTCTTTCCCTTCCTCTTGTATAGGGTACTACGCAATACGTACAAAACTTATCACATCCGCGCATAATTGAAACAAATCCGGATATGGACGCTCCAATCCGCGTAGGCATCACATCTCGATATGTTTCGGTTTTAGAAAGTTCCACATTGATTGCTTTTTCTCCCTTCTCCACGGAATTTATCAGGTTGGGAATGTCAAGATAAGCATCCGGCCCTACAACTAAATCGACACTATGTTTCGTAATCAGAGTTTCTTTTACCCTTTCAGCCATACAACCGATCACCCCGATCACCATTTTTTTCTTTTTTCTTTTCAGCGAATGATAATACTTTAGTCGCTGATAAATTTTTTGCTCTGCATTGTCTCTTACCGAACAAGTGTTTACAAAAATAGCATCAGCCTCTGTAATTTTATCAGTTAATTCAAATCCATCCATTTGCATTATGGATGCTACCACCTCACTGTCGGCTACATTCATCTGACAGCCATAGGTCTCAATAAAAAGTTTTTTGTCGTTCAAAGCGGATTTAGAGTCCGTTGAAGCAACTGTTGTTTCTTTTGGGTTCATTAGTATATTCTTTAAAATAAGCGTGCAAAGTTAATTGATATTGATTAAATATGGAAATATTACAAAAACCACAGGATGAACACCAGCATTAACAATTTAAATTTCTGTTAAGCCGGGAATTTAATGTTTTGATAACCAGGGGTGGGTAAAGCGTAAAATGTTGCAAAAAGTTAAATTTTTACTTTTTACGTGTTTTTTTTGACGAATTGTTTGGTAGATTGAATTAAGCACCATATCTTTGCATCGTAAACAAACAGATAAATTTTTCATAGTTAAGGTTTAGGTTAAAATGTGCAATGGGTGGCTGTGAAGTTACCCATTGTTTTTT
>JAQVNN010000134.1 GCA_028703105.1 Paludibacter sp.
GTGAATATTTATCCTACGGGAGGCGAGACCGCTGATGTGGGTGATCTGGTGCGTACCATCATCGTGGACAGTACCGTAACCTGCCGCATGAAGCGGGTGGATGTGATAGACAATGCTAATATTCGTCCGGGGGATGTGATTGTAGGGTTATCTTCTTCTGGTAAGGCTACATATGAAAAAGAATACAACGGGGGAATGGGCAGTAATGGGCTTACTTCTGCACGTCACGATGTGTTTGCCAACTACCTGGCCGAGAAATACCCTGAAAGTTATAATCCTGATGTTCCCCAAAACCTGGCTTATTCCGGTTCACGTAAATTGACTGATATGATTGCAGAAACCGGTCTGGATACAGGTAAACTCGTACTTTCACCTACTCGCACTTATGCTCCGGTTATAAAAAAAATACTTGCCGAATTACGTCCGGCCATTCATGGCATGGTGCATTGTTCGGGAGGAGCGCAAACAAAAATTTTGCATTTTGTGGAACAACTTCGGGTGGTGAAAAACAATCTCTTTCCGGTACCGCCTTTGTTTCAACTGATTCAGAAGGAGTCCAATACCGACTGGAAAGAGATGTACAAGGTATTCAATATGGGTCACCGGATGGAAATTTATCTACCTGAAGAGCAGGCAAACAAGGTAATTGAAATTTCTCGTTCATTTAATATTACTGCTCAGGTTGTCGGATATGTTGAACAATCGGAACGGAAGGAGCTTATTATTGAAAGCCCTTTCGGAACTTTCCATTATTGAAGTAAATGAGTAAGATTAGTGGTGAAAAGTTTCACCGAGATAGCAAGCAAGATGATTCCAAAGAACTTTCGAAGAATGTATATACCTGCTTCTCCAAATAATTTTTCGATCCGGTCGGTTGATTTCAATACCAAGTAAACGAAAGCAAGGTTTAATACCAGTGCTATAATGATGTTTTCCATCTGATATTCAGCACGTAGTGAAAGTAAGGTAGTAAATGACCCGGGTCCGGCTATCAGCGGAAATGCCAAAGGAATAAATGAAGAGCTGTTTTTAGGACCATTATTTCGGAAGATCTCGATATCTAAAATCATTTCTATGGCAAAGATGAAAATAATCAAGGCACCGGCAACAGCAAAAGACTGAATATCAACGTTAAAAAGGTTGAGAACACCTTCACCTGTAAATAAGAACAATATTAAAATAACCAGCGCAATAAAACTTGCCCAGAAAGCATAAATTTTGTTGTCTTTTTTCTTTATGTTTAAAATAATTGGGATTGAACCCAGTATATCAATGATGGCAAAGAGCACCATAAAAGCACTTGTGATCTCTATAAAGCTGAAGTTCATAAATTGAATTGTTTAATAAGTTGTTGATTGATTTTTTTTCTTTTTTTATCGAAAATCCATCCCCATTTGTTAAAGTACCTGATCAGGTTCCAGCTGTGTACCAGCATCATGTAAAAACTTTTGTAAGAACTTTGGGCATGATGATGCACTACTGAAACCAGGGGGTAGAAAACAGTTTTGTAATACGTTCCAATCCTGCGTGTTAAGTCAATATCTTCGGGATAAAGAAAAAAACGCTCATCAAACAAGCCGGCTTTTTTCAGGGCTTCGGTTCTCAAGAGCATAAAACAACCTGAAAGATATGGAACCTCCATGATTTTGTCGTATCCGGAATTGCGCATTTCAAACCTGTTCATGCTTTTACTTGTCCATTTCTGTGGAAAAAATCTTCTGAAGATCAGATCTAAAGGAGTAGGAATAAGCTTACACAGATATTGCGTTTCGCCTGACGGGTACACTACCTTGGGCATCAAGTGACCGATGTCTTTGTTTTGTTCCAAATACACTACCATTTTTTTCAGTACCTGTGCGTCCATCGTGATATCCGGATTAACGACCAGGTGATAGGGTATGCCGGCTGCAATTGTTTTCCGCAGGGCAATATTATGTGCGGCACCATAACCAATGTTTTTTCCTGTGAAAACATAAGTCAAGCCTTCCCGTTTAAAATCAACAGCAGGAACAGGTGAATTATCTATGATGTAAATTTTATCAACGACATCCGATTCTAACAGCGAACGAATCAGTAATTCCGTCTCGCCGAAAAGATGCTTATATATAACGATAGAAACGTTCAACATGTTTATTCCTCTTTGCAATCAGATGTCGTATTTCTCCATCTTATCGCTGATGCGGACATCTTCTTTAGCACTTTGAATTTTAAGATAAGTCATCAGGCTGTCAGCTCCGGCAGCATAACAAGCTTCTTGTGCTTTTTTTACTACCGTCATGATTTCATCATAGCTACCTTCCATTACGGTTTCAAAAGGCGTTACCCGGTATTTTAATCCTGATTTTTCTATGACCCTGATGGCCTTATCTACGAGGGCATATGGATGTTTGTTTTTTGATGCCGGCAAAATTTGCAGGGCGATGTTAACAATGTTTTGCATATTTATTGAATAAAAATGTTGTGCAAATGTAATAAAAAAAAATCACTTTACTCCAGGTGTTCTAAAAAATAAGACGAACACGAATAAAGGTATTATCGCCAATCACCATATGGTAAGTAGGTGCACAGTCCCGGCAGTAATACCAGTCAGAATGGCGATTGTCAGAAATCCCCAGAAAACTTTTCTTTGTAAATCAGCTCGTCGTCCGGAGAAAAAATAAATGTAAAACATAGAAACTATTGTATTGCTAAGCATGGCTAATAAAACAGCAACAACGATAATATGTTCAGGTATTTCAGTTACATTTTGCAATAAGTTAAGCACGAAAGGGGTAATGTCGCTCAGTCCGCTTAATAATGACAACACCGTCAATCCGCTGTTCCCTATATATCGAATTGTGTAAGTGGTTATTATCGTGAAGAAGACAAATAAACTGGCAAATATTAATGCCACTTTAAACTCTAATGGATTTTTATAATCGTTCTCATCGTGTTCATCTTCAAATGTTTTTACATCAATATTCAAAGGTTTTCGATAGACAAGCCAGGATATTAAAGCAGAAGCAAGGGTTAGAAAAATCAGGTAAGGATAGATTAGTATGAAAATTTCCCGGCTGAAAATATAGATTAGAATCATGAATTTCAGGAACATCATACTTTTTGCGATAACCATTGCGCCAGCATATTTTGGCAATTTATCTTCCGGAGCTGTCTTGGCATCTTTTGCCAGAAGTGTGATGGTAGCTGTGCTACTGTACAAACCGCCAATCAATCCGGAAATAAACACCCCAGATGCTTTAAAAACATATCGTTTAAGTAAGTATGAAGCATAAGAAATGCCCGATACCACAACAGTAGCCAGCCAGATTGAATAAGGAGTCAGCTTGGTACCTTCAATTAAAATATTATTGGGTAAGATGGGTAAGATAATGCCACTGATAGCAAGGAATTTAGCCAGGATGATCAACTCATCATTCCGCATCTTATTTGCAAACTGTTTGAAAGTTGATTTCATTTCCGTGAGCATCAGCACGAACACCACGATGGTTAATGAAAACCATAATGGTTGTGTTATGATGATAGGAGCTAAACAATATGTAATGAGTGCAATGAAAATAGTGGTCATGCCGAACACATTGTGGTTCCATGCTTTGCTGATATAATTCATTCCTAACAGCACAGTCATAGCCAATCCACCCCCGATAAACAGAGTAAGACTTTTCGGTTCAAGTATGTATAATATATAGCCAAGAATACCAATGAAAGTAAAAGTGCGGTCAGTTCCAAAAGAAGTCATAACCCCTTTTTCTTCATCATGTTTAAGCTGAAATTTCAGTTGGGATAATCCTATCAGTAACGAAAAGAGAGTGGTAAGAACAAATGAAATCAGTTCTTCTGGTAAAATATTGAATAATTCGTTCATGATGAATAATAAAATATCAAATCAATTTCTTCGATTATAATTTCGACAAATTTACATGATAATTTCGATAATCACAAGAAGTGGTTTTGAGGGAGAAATCTATGTTGTTTTATATAAAAACAAAAAGCCAATTTCCTGATAAAATTTGGAAATTGGCTTTTTGATAATTTAATTGCGTATTATTCTGCCACCGGAGCTTCTTTTTCTTCTACTGGAGCTTCCACTTCAGCAGTTTCAGCCGGAGCTTCTTTTTCGGCAGTCTCTGCTT
>JAQVNN010000135.1 GCA_028703105.1 Paludibacter sp.
TCCATTGAGATTTTAAAGGATGCATCGGCTACCGCCATTTATGGTGCAAGGGGTGCCAATGGGGTAATATTGGTGACGACCAAGAAAGGAAGTTCCGGTTCCTTAAAAGTGAACTATAACGGGTATACAGGAATGCAGTATGCGATGGATATGATCGAGGTATTAAATGCGCAGGATTATAAACGGATATTAAATGAGATACTTGACACGCCCGGATCCGGCGTGGCGGAATCGGAAAGAGTAGGTGATATACAAGAGGGTGGAACCGACTGGCAAAATGAAATGTTGAGAAACTCAATCGTACAAAGTCATAGCGTCTCTTTTAGCGGAGGGAGTACCAATTCCAATTATTTTGCATCGTTGAATTATTTCAATCAGGAAGGCGTGCTGAAGACATCTGCTTTTGAAAGATACGATGCCAGAATGAATATGGAGCATTATACCGATAAATTCAAATTCGGGATGAACTTGTCTACTTCATACACTTTTGATAACACAGTGCCTATTGGGTTTAGTACCAATGAAGAAGGGAGCAGTTTATATGCAGCAAGAGGATTCGATCCCACTTTGAGTGTTTATGACGAAATGGGCGATTATCAAACATCTTCTATGTTAAACCTTGATAATCCATTGGCATTATTGTATGGGAAAACTAGCAAAACGGATAATTACAGAACACTGGGCACTGCTTTCGGTGAATATGCTATCCTTAAAGGATGGACCGTAAAATTGAACGTGGGTTTTGACACCAGAAATAGTAGAAGGGATACCTACGTTTCCCGCCTTACAAAATCTGGTCGTGCTAATTCAGGGATTGGTACTGTACTTAGTGGAACAAGAAATAATTACTTGGGAGAATTGACGACCACCTATTTAAAGGATCTTGAGAATAATAGCAGTATTAATTTACTTGGAGGAGTAACATACCAAAAATTTATTAACTACAATATGGTTGGTCGAGGACGTGATTTTCCTGCTGATGAGTCTGGGACAGATAATATGGGACTCGGAAATCCTGAATTATATGAAGTGGATAGTTCCAAAAACAACAATAAACTACTCTCATATATCGGACGGGCAAATTATAACCTTTTGGATAAATTTCTTTTCACTGCTACTTTGAGAGTGGACGGATCATCAAGGTTCGGTGATAATAATAAATTTGGTTATTTTCCTTCGGGTGCTTTCGCATGGAAGTTACAAGATTACGAAATTATTAAGAACCTTAACATTTTTAATTCTTTGAAATTCAGGGCGAGCTTGGGACGTACCGGTAATCAGGATATTGGAAACTTCTTGTCGATCACCACTTTTGGCCGGGGACCTAATGTGATACTCGACGGAGCTCAGTATGTAACTCTTTCGCCTACACGACTGGCAAACCCCAACCTGAAGTGGGAAACTACAGAACAAATAAATGTTGGTGTGGATATGGGATTTCTCGCCAACAGGATAGTCGTTTCGGCTGATTATTTCCAAAAGAATACCTATGATATGTTGTTTGATTTGCCTATTCCGCCGTCAACGGGATATTCATCTATCATGGATAACATAGGTAATATCAAAAATACCGGGTTTGAACTGACAATAGATTCCCGAAACCTGGTCAATGATTTTAAATGGAATACAAGTTTAAATCTTAGTACGCTAAAGAATAGAGTGACCGATACCGGTGACATCAACGAGATCATACATACGGGGGCGGGTCAGTCAACATCACAGATAGCTATTATTAGAAAAGGTGAGGCGCTAAATTCTTTTTACGGATACAAAACAGCCGGTATCTGGCAATCCCAGGAAGAAATAACAGCTTCCGGAACAAAAGATCCGGTGAAACCTGGAGATGTGAAATTTGTGGATATGAATGGTGATGGAGTGGTAAATACTTCCGATCGTGTCATTCTCGGGAAGTCCATGCCTTCATTTACTATGGGATTGACCAATGTGTTCGAGTATAAGAATTTTCAATTGAATATCTTTGTTGATGCTGCGAGTGGATTAAAAATGCTCAACAACTCCAAAGTGGAAACCTATTACCCGGTGAGTCATAGACGCAACAGGATGGCAGAACCATACCTGAACAGATGGACGGAAGCGAATCCTTCCACAATTTATCCTTCGTTTGTAAATCCCGCCGGCCAGGGGAATAAGGCTGTGAGTGACTTAACTGTCGAAGATGCCTCTTATATAAGGCTTCAGACCGTCCAGCTATCCTACTATGTTCCGTTGAAAAGCAAGAAAGTGTTAGAAAATGTAAACCTTTTCGTTACCGGACAAAACTTGTACACATGGACCAACTATACCGGTCAAGATCCAACTACTAACTCGCATGGTAACAGTAGTTTAAAAATAGATTTTAATTCATACCCGGTTTACCGAACCTTAATGTTTGGCGTGGAATTAGGATTTTGATAGAAACTGTTGTTAAAGTTACATGTATTATAAACAAGAAAAATAAAATAGTATGAAACTAAAATATTATATATCAACATTTATTATAAGTTCGTTCTTATTTTCTGGTTGTGCAGATATGTTGGAAGAAGATGTTTATTCACAGTTGGATCCTGGAGCACTTTTTTCTTCGGTAAACGGGATAGAGCGAGTACTTTTTGCCGCCTATAGCGAAGCCCAGATTAATGGTAATTTCGGTGGAAATATCTGGTTTCAGGAAGAATGGACATGTGACCAGTTCTGGGAAACAGGCGGTGCCGTCAATTTGCAGGCAGTCGTAATGTTAGGGTTTACCTGGGATGCTTCATACCCGACACATTGGGGTGCCTTATGGAATAACAGCTATAATGCTGTCAGGAATGCTAACCTCGTGCTGGAGAATATTGATAATGCTCCCGTTGAAGCACAATTGAAAGAGAGACTGATTGCTGAAGCGCGATTCGTGAGGGCAAGTGCATACTATATCCTTTATACCATGTGGGGACCAGTTCCGCTTCGCCTGAATACTACCGATCCTCTTGAAATGGCACGTGCAACCGACGAAGAAATGAGAACCTATTTCGAGAAGGAATTTACGGAAGTAGTAGATATCCTTCCAGACAGAAATGAACCTAATTATCAATATGGACGTGCCACTAAAGGTGCCGCCTTAGGGTACCTTACTAAATATTATTTAAATACAAAACAATGGCAAAAATGTGCTGATGCGGCAGAGGATTTGATTGAGCTCAATCAGTATGAATTGTGGGATGATTACGCAACTTTATTCGCGGCAGAAAATGAAACCAGGCAGAGGGAGTTCGTTTGGTTTTACACCTGTAGCCCTTTGGGCCCGGGTAATGAATTTATTAATGGTGCATTTCCCAACCAGTATAAATCAAAGGTAGATGGTTCCATGCCTTTCCTTGACAATATGAGGAACTGGGCCCGTATGGATAGGTTGAGAGACACTTTCTATAATTCTTTTGATCCTGCTGATAAACGGAAGGAAGTGATTATTACCGAGTATATTAATACTGCCGGGAAAAAGATTTCTTTATTGAATCAGGACAATTGTCGCTCTTTCAAATATCTACCGGATGTGAACGCTGTTGAGAATGCTCATGGAAATGATCTTGCTGTTATTCGTTATGCTGATATTTTGCTTTCAAGGGCAGAAGCGTTAAATGAATTGAAGGGCCCAAATCAAGAATCATTGGATCTGATCCAGGAGGTTCGTGACCGTGCAGGTTTAACCACTCCGTTGGTGCTTGCCGACTATACCAAAGAGACGTTACGTGACCGGATCCTGGATGAAAGAGGATGGGAATTCTTTGGTGAAAAACTTCGTCGCCAGGATCTTCTCCGGATGGATAAGTTTATAAGTTCAGCCAAAGCAAGGGGTATTGCACATGCCGCCGATCATCATAAGCTTTTTCCGATCCCGCAGACTGAGATAAATGCCAATTCACTATGTGTACAGAATCCGGGCTATTCGGCAGGTAAAGATAACTGATAGATACGCCTAATAAAGAATTCTTTAATGTGATTTATTAATTCTGATTTCTTCCCTTATGATACGAAAATCTGTTTATACTGTAGCTATCACCGGACTATCGATATTTTCATTGTCTGCACAAAAATCCCATAAACCCAATCTGGTATTGTTTCTGGCGGATGATTGCTCTCATTAC
>JAQVNN010000046.1 GCA_028703105.1 Paludibacter sp.
GGAACGATAGGAAACAGAGCGCACGAAACAACTCACGCTATGCAATATGACAATGGTAAAATATCTTTCGAAAAATTAGGAAGTAATGTTGTAAACTTTAACGCTGATTATAGAGGACTGGAAATACAAGCATATGCCACAGAATACTCAATTACAAATGGGATTGTTCCTTCATCTGACGCGAGATACCCTCGTACTGTATTTGGCATTTCTCTTCAATGGTTATATGGAATAAAAGACCCCAATACAGGAATTTATATTTATCGACCTGAAAATTATAAATAGTATGAAATGCTTAATAAAATCAATCCTGTTGTTTTTAGGAATTATACTATTTTTTTCGTGTCAGTCCCAACTAAATATAGTTGGGAAATATACAGTCATTCAACGAGGAAAATATCCTAAAGTTATCCCTGTTACACATTATATTACATTAAATAATGATAGCACTTTCAATTATCATTATCAGCCAAGTTGGTATGTGAAAAAAGTTTCTTTTGGCAATTGGAAGAGAGATAAAGACAACAAGCGAATAATAATTAACAGCTTTATACAAGACATTCGAAATATCCCTATTGTCGTAACGGAAACGAAAAACAACAATAATTCATTTCTTTTGTTTGTGTTTGATAATCCGCTGAAATCAGATACTTCTGTAAAATGGACGTTGAATGTGAATGATATAGATTACCCGCTGAATTCTGACAGCTTGGTTTTGAACAAAGGAATGATTGTTGACAGTTTTTATTTAACAGGATATATTTCTCCTGAAGACAGTACATATAGGGTACCTTTTCCTTTGCAGGACACTATAGAGAGTGAGAAATATAATATAAAGAACTCGAATAACAATGTATATCATATTGCTTTTCCTGTATTTGTTGATTATAATATATTCTACTACAAACCATTGAAGGACAGTTTGAAGTTAAATAAAAACGGATTTTTGTTTGAGGGAATGAAATTGAAAAAGAAATAAAAAGAATTAGTTTCGATTTAGTCTGACAGTTAAGGGCAAAAAACTTAAATTTGTAATTGCACAAACAAAATAAGTTTCACCCAAGTTCAGCGTAGCCACCTGGAGGCTACGCCGAACTTTGGGTGAAAATCATTTGCGAAAAACTGGTGATTTTTAATTTGCTAATTACAATGATTTATAGTTATAACTAAAAAAAGGAATATAAGATTTATTTAAATATGGAAATACATTATCTCGATGAAGTAGAATGCAAGGTTTGTAAAAATCACGACAAAAAAAAGTTTACTACAAAGTTTTACAAAGACAATATAAACATTGTTCAATGTGGTGAATGTGGTTTTGTGTTCATTCCTCCTTATTACAGGAAACAAATTAATTATTCTGAATATAAAAACGAAGACTCATTGAAGGCTGTTATTGCCGGGAATGACTGGTTGAAAATTCAGCGTCATAAGTTAAGGTACAAAACTATTCAAAAGTATTGCCCGAAAGGGAAGTTGTTTGATTTGGGAGTTGGATGGGGGCATTTTTTACACACCGGGAGATTACTGGGTTATGACGTAGCTGGTATCGAAATGGCGAGAATGCCATTTACTTATGCTAAAGATTATTTAAAACTCCCGGTTGAATGCATTGATTTTTTCGATTATTCCCCCAAAAAAGATCATTATGACCTTATAACGATGTGGGATGTTTTAGAGCACATTGATTGTTGTGATAAGGCAGTAGAAAAATGTGCCGAAATGCTTAAGCAGGGAGGCTCTATTATAATTCAGGTACCTCAGATAGATAGCTATATTGCAAAAAAGCACAAGGAAAACTGGCAGGCTATGGGACTGGATCATGTCAATTACTTTTCAAAAATGACGATTACTCATTTATTGGAAGATAAGGGATTTGAGGTCGTAAAAATTAAAAGCTCTATTGAAGTTAAGTTATTTCTAATGTATTCTATTCTTGATAAAAAAAGAAAGAAGCAAGGCTCTAAAGTTGCTACACAGGCGGAACGTCAGGAATATTTCAACAAAAAAGTGAGCAGACCTAAATGGCAGTTGAGATTCGTTGTATGGGGTCACAATATGTTATACAATTTATTATCTGCCATGAATATTGGCGACGAAATGATTGTAATTGCAAAGAAAGTTTGAATTACGCACTTAATATAAACTCAGTTCGGCGTAGATTGTAAATAATAAGACGGCCTCAAGTTCGACGTAGCCTGGAGGCTGCGCCCAACATATTGTTGAAAAGCCTCCAAAATTCACAGAAAATGAATTGACACACTTTTTGAAAAGTCCCGAAAAGTCCCAAAGCTAAATACTGTTTTAGCTCACGCCAAGTCCTGTTTTAGTTGAAGCCAAATACTGTTTTTAGTTGTATGTAAAGTCCTGTTTTGTCTTCACGCCAAGTCCTGTTTTGCTTTCAGACACTCCAAAAAGCATCCCCCAACTCTATTCGCTTCATTCGAACCGCCCGCTTCGAATACCTCCAGTGGAACGATTCGACTGATTCGAACCGAACGATGCCGACAGCTTGAGTCGCTCGTCTCAAATACCCTGAATCGAGTGCTGCAAATCCTCCATCAAATCTTCCAGGTCTTCCAACCCTACCGACAGCCGGATGGTCGTGTCGTGGATGTGCATCAGGGCTTTGGCTTCTTTGCTGTAGTTGCCGTAGATGGTGGTGTAGGGGTGAAGGGCCAGTGACTTGTTATCAAACAGGTTGGTAGCCCGTTTAATCAGTCTCAGTTTGTTGAGAAAGGCAAAGCAGGCGGCTTCCGATTCCAGATCGAAGGTGAGCATGGCGCCTGGGTTCGGGCCAAACTGACTTTTACTTACTTCATAAAAAGGATTGGTTTCGAGTCCCGGGTAATTCACGCATTGTACTGCCGGTAGTTCAGCTAATTGATGAGCCAGGGCTGCTGCCGTAGCCGATGCTTTCTGATAGCGCAGTTGCAGTGTTTCGAGTCCCAGACTCTGCATATAAGCTACCTGTGGGGTCATGTAGGCTCCGAGGTTGCGGTGTATTTCGCGTTTGAGTTTGAAGGTGAAAGCATCGTGCCCTTTTTCTGAAGCCAGTTGTTTCAGTCTTTTCGAGTGAAGCCAGTCGAATTTTCCGTAGTCGAGAATGAGTCCTCCTACACTGGTGGCTCCCCCCGAAATGTATTTCGTACTGGAAACCACTTCTATATCGACACCAAAATCGCCGGCATTGAAATTACAAAAAGGAATGATGGTGGTGTCGGCTATCAGCGGAATGTGCTTTGCAGCCGTCAGTCGGGATATCAGTTTTAAATCGGCTACCTCCAGTTGTGGATTCGAGATAATCTCCAGAAAAACAGCACAGGTGTTTTCGTCGATGTTTTTTTCAATATCCCGGATATCGGTCAGATCGCAAAAACGGGTTTCCACGCCAAATGCGGCCAGGGTTGAATCAAGGAAAGAATAGGTGTTGCCAAATAAATGTCTCGTTGTCACAATATTGCAGCCCGACCAGGCAACACACATCAGGGCGTTGCT
Source organism: Paludibacter sp. (assembly GCA_028703105.1). Classification (GTDB taxonomy): domain Bacteria; phylum Bacteroidota; class Bacteroidia; order Bacteroidales; family Paludibacteraceae; genus Paludibacter. Next base: position 3,499 of record JAQVNN010000046.1, read on the forward strand.
GATGGCCGCCATGCCCGAATTTAGTGCTGTAACGCTGTGCGCACCGGTCAATGCTTTTATCTTGTTTTCGAAAGCCTGTACGGTTGGATTGGAAATGCGGGCATACACAAAATCGTTGGTTTTGCCCGTGAAAGCCAGCTCCATAGCCTCGGCCGAATCGAATTCGAAGGCTGCCGCGTTGTAAACCGGCACACTCAATGCTCCGTAAGGGTCTTTTTTGACCCCATCGGCATGGATGGCCTGTTTGTTAAAACCTGTTTTTTCTTCCATTGTTTCTGCGGATAAAGGTTTTACATGCTGCACTGTGTGCAGTGGTTTTTACCGGAGTTTGGCGCCCAGTTTCTGCTCGAAATTCGAGAGCAGCTTTTTCATGATGGCGTCAGTCTGGTTGTCGGTAAGCGTTTTGGTTTCGTCCTGAATGATGAAACTAACCGCGTATGATTTTTTGCCTGCTTCTAAGTTTTTTCCTTCGTACACGTCGAACAGACTCACTTTCTTCAGCAATTTGCGCTCCGTTTCAAAAGCTGTTTTCTCGATATCGGCAAAACTGATGTTTTTGTCGAGCAGCAAGGCCAGGTCGCGTTTTACTTCCGGAAATTTAGGAATGTCAGCAAACTGAATGTGGTGTCGTTTGATTTCTTTCAGGATGTTTTCCCAATATAAATCAGCATAAAATACTTCCTGTTCGATGTCTGCTTTTTTCCTAATTTTCGGACCGACGATACCATAGATGGCTAATTTCCTGCCCGATTGTGTTTGGATGGCAATGGCTTCGCTCAATAAATCATCTTCAAATTCAACCAGACTCAGTTTGGAGCGGTTCACGCCTACTCTCGCTAGGATATTTTCAACATAAGCCTTGAGTTCGTACACGCTGGTTTTGGCTTCGGCAACTGCCCATGATGGTACATGTTTCTGACCGGTCAGCCAAATCCCCAGGTGGAATTCTTCGTTATAAGCCGCCAGGGTTTCATCTTCTTTTTTGTTTTCAGCATGATACTGATAACAATTTCCGAATTCATATAATTTGAGGTCGGCATTTTTCCTGTTGATGTTGTAAGCGATGCTTTCGAGACCGCCGAACAACAAGGTCTGACGCATCACGTTCAAATCGCTGCTGAGTGCGTTCAGTATTTTTACGCTGTTTTCAGCAGGGAAGGAAGTAAGTTCTTCGTAGTAGCCTCCTTTAGTCAGCGAGTTGTTCATAATTTCATTGAAACCCTGTGCAGTCAGTTGTTCCGCAATCATGTTTTGCAGGCGGTGACTGTCGGGTTTACTGTTGTAACTCAGGGTAGATGACAGTTTCTCGCCGATTTCTACGTTGTTGTAGCCATAAATCCGCAGGATGTCTTCAATCACATCCACATCCCGTTGCACATCCACGCGGTAGGAAGGAACATGTAGCAAATAACCGTTTTCGTCTTTGCGCACGATTTTCATTTCCAACGCCGTCAGTATGGTTTCAATATTGTCTCTTCCGATGGTTTTTCCAATCAATGAGTTGATTTTTTGCAGGGAAATTTCCACTTCAAATGGTTTTACTTCCTGCGGATATACATCCACAATTTCGCTTGAGATTTCTCCACCAGCCACTTCCTGTATCAACAGGGCACAGCGTTTCAATACATAAATGGTATTGGCCGGGTCGCAACCTCTTTCGAAACGGAAAGAAGCGTCGGTATTCAGTCCGTGCCGCCTGGCTGTTTTCCGGATGCTTACCGGGTTGAAATAGGCGCTTTCTAAAAACACATTCGTCGTATTTTCGGTCACACCGGAATCCAATCCACCGAACACACCCCCGATACACATCGGCTTTTCGGCATCACAAATCATCAAATCATCGGCGCTGAGTTTGCGTTCTGTTCCTTCCAGGCTGATGAAAGATGTGTTTTCAGGCAGGGTGCGTACCCTTACCTTTTTTCCTTCGATTTTATCGGCATCGAAAGCATGCAACGGCTGACCCATTTCATGCAGGACATAATTGGTGATATCTACAATATTATTAATAGGTCGTAACCCGATAATCTGTAATTTATCTTTCAGCCACTTGGGCGATTCGGTTACTTTTACGTTCGTAATCGTGACTGCGGAGTAACGGGGACAAGCTTCCGGAGCTTCCACACTAACCGGAATGCTGAGATTGGTGTTCTGTACGTTGAATTTGTGGACTGCGGGCTTATTCAGCTTGATTTCCGGATTTCTGAACGAAAAATAAGCTGCCAGGTCACGCGCTACTCCGAAATGAGAAGCAGCATCGATGCGGTTGGGCGTGATATCCACTTCGATCAGGTAATCATCCTCAATACCATAATAATCTTTGAGCGGCATGCCAACCGGAGTATTTTCCGGTAATACGATGATGCCGGCGTGACTGGTGCCAATCCCGATTTCATCTTCCGCGCAAATCATCCCGAATGATTCAACACCCCTGATTTTGGAGCGTTTGATGGTAAAACTTTCTTCTCCGGCATACAGTACCGTACCAATAGTAGCGAAAACTACTTTCTGACCTGCAGCCACATTGGGTGCGCCGCATACAACCTGTAAAGGTTCACCGGAACCAATGTTCACTGTGGTTACATGCAAATGATCTGAATTCTCATGTTTGTCACAGGTCAGGACTTCTCCGATAACAAGTCCTTCTAATCCACCTTTGACAGTTTGAACTTTTTCAACACCTCCGACTTCCAATCCGATGGAGGTCAGTATTTTGCCGGTTTCTTCTGCCGGGAGATCAATATTGATGTATTGCTTTAACCAATTATATGAAATATTCATGACGGGATGTATTTTTTATTGACCGGCAAAGATAAGGAATTTAGCGGAAAACGGAAAACGGAAAGCGGAAAACTGTCGGCTGAATTACTTGAAAAATTCACATAAAGTTTTGAAGTGTGCAAAAAATAATTATTTTTGCAGCCAGCAAAATAATATTAAATCAAAATATCATGATAAAAGAAAATTTTATCCGTCTTTTTGAGGATGCTTTTCGTAAGTATTGGGACATGCCTGCTTACAGTAATTATGGGGAGAATATTACCCTGACGTATGCAGACGTAGCAAACCGTATGGCGAAAATGCATATTTTGTTTGAACAATGTAATATACATCCCAATGATAAAATTGCGTTGATTGGCCGGAACAATGCAAACTGGGCAATCACCTATCTTGCAACAGTAACTTATGGGGCAATTATTGTCCCTATATTGCAGGATTTTAATCCTAATGATGTCCATCACATCACCAATCATTCCGAATCCAAATTATTGTTTACTAGTGATAATGTGTGGGAAAATCTGGAAGAAGAAAAACTGACTACGGTGCAGGCTGTGTTTTCTCTTACGGATTTTAATTGCATCACTGTTATTGATAGGAAAACTCAAAATGAACAGGATGATACTGATTTTATCATTGAAAGAAATCAGGTTAAGCCGGATGTTGTCAACACGCTTTTCCGTTCAAAATTCCCTCATGGTTTTCATAAAGACCATGTTCGTTTTGTGGATAAATCCAATCTTGAACTTGTCTCAATTAATTATACTTCGGGCACAACCGGGTTTAGTAAGGGTGTCATGACCAGTGGCAATGCGCTGGCCGGCAATATCACTTTTGCAATTGGAACAGGGATTATCGAGGAAGGTTATAAAATCATTTCATTTTTACCGTTGGCGCATGCTTATGGTTGTGCCTTCGATTTTCTTACAGCCACTTGCAGAGGCTGTCACGTTTATTTCATCGGGAAGATTCCGTCTCCGAAAATCTTATTGACGGCTTTTGCTGAAATCAAACCAAATGTTATTTTCCTGGTACCACTTATCATCGAGAAAATATACAAAAAGCAAATTCAGCCGCTGATTGCTAAGCCTACTATTCGCTGGGTGTTGAGATTGCCTTTTTTAGATCAGACAATATTAGTTACTATCCGGAAAAAACTAATTCATGCTTTCGGCGGAGAGTTTGCTCAGTTGGTGTGTGGTGGGGCGCCTATGAATGCTGAAGTAGAAGAGTTTCTCCAAAAGATAAAATTCCCTTTTACGGTAGGATATGGCATGACAGAATGTGCTCCTTTAATCAGTTTTACGCCGTCGGACCGTTTTGTCCCCAAATCAGCCGGAGAGATAATTCCCCAAATGGAAGTCAAAGTTGTGGAAGCAGATCCGAATACCGGTATTGGAGAACTATGTGTCAGGGGTGAGAACCTGATGTTGGGGTATTATAAAAACCAGGAAGCAACCGACAGTATCATTGATGACGACGGATGGCTACATACTGGTGACCTTGGTATGGTTGATGAGCAAGGGAATATCTTTATCAAAGGCAGAAGTAAAACAATGTTACTCGGTCCGAGCGGACAGAACATTTACCCCGAGGAGATAGAAGCCAAACTAAACAACATGCCTTTCGTGATGGAAAGTTTGGTTGTAGAAAACAACGGCAGGTTACAGGCGTTGGTGTATCCCGATTATGAAGCGGTTGATCTTGAAAAACTCGATCAAAAGCAGTTAGAAAAAGTAATGGAAGAGAACAGAATAGCACTCAATAATATCGTTGCTTCTTACGAATCTGTAGCCAAAATTCACCTTTATCCGAATGAATTTGAGAAAACTCCGAAAAAAAGCATCAAACGGTATTTGTATGCAACAGCATTTAGCGATAAACAAAGCGCTGACAATCAGGATGTTGTTTAAAGTGTGAAAAAAAGTTGAAAAAAAATAAAAAAAAACATTCAAAAAGTTTTTTCATTCTAAAAATTAGCTGTAATTTTGCATCGATTTTGAATTGCAAACTAATATGTCGAATTTTAAAAGATTTTGAAAAATGAAAAAAGTAATTTTATTTTTTGCTGTTGCTGCTGTTTTCGCTGCTTGTGCACCTAAAGCTGCTGAAACTACTACAGAAGAAGTTGTTGACACTGTAGCTGTAGAAGAAGTTGTTGTTGACACAAACGTTGTTGATACAACTGTAGTTGAAGCTCCAGCCGAAACTCCTGCTGTTCAGTAATTATTAATGAATGAACAAGGGAAGTCCGTTAGGTTTAACGGACTTTTTTTGTTTATATAGATTTCAAGTATTTTTTTGTATTTTTGCAATCCATAAAAAATAATGACATGTTATTAAGAATTGCCGTACAAGCTAAAGGTCGTTTGTTTGAAGAAACAATGGCTTTGATTAGTGAAACAGGGATTAAATTAGAATCAGGAAAAAGGCTTCTGTTGGTACAAGCCCGCAATTTCCCGCTTGAAGTTCTTTTTTTGCGGGATGATGATATTCCCCAGTCGGTTGCCGATGGCGTAGCAGATGTGGGTATTGTGGGAGAAAATGAGTTTGCTGAAAAAAGGAAAAATGCCATTATTGCCAAGCGCCTGGGGTTCAGTAAATGCCGTTTGTCACTGGCCATTCCCAAAGAAATTGACTATCCCGGGATACACTGGTTTAATGGTAAGGTAATTGCTACCTCATACCCTGAGATTTTGCGTGATAACCTCGTTGCAAGTAATGTGAATGCCGATATTCATGTAATTACCGGTTCAGTAGAAGTAGCTACGGGTATCGGTCTGGCAGATGCAATTTTTGATATTGTCAGTTCAGGAAGTACCCTTGTTACCAATCATTTGAAGGAAGTAGCAGTGTTGATGAAATCAGAAGCTGTGCTTATTCAGCACCCTGATTTGTCACCAGGGAAACAAGAAATACTGAATGAGTTGTTGTTCAGGATTGAAGCTGTTCAGCTTGCAGAAGATAAAAAATATGTGCTGATGAACGTCCCTTCTGAAAATATTGCTCAGATTACAGAAGTGTTGCCCGGAATGAAGAGTCCGACCATTCTTCCTTTGGCTAAAGAAGGCTGGAGTTCGCTCCACGCGGTAATCAGTGAGAAAGAATTTTGGGATATAATTGGAAAGCTAAAATCTTTGGGAGCAGAAGGGATATTGGTTGTGCCCATTGAAAAAATGATATTGTAGCATTCAGGAGCTATGAACTTATGCATTGATCAGGGAAATTCAAGTACAAAAATTGCTGTTTTCGACAGGGATGCTATAGTTTATGAAAAAAGTGCTGAAAAAAGTGAGTTAAAAAGTTTGCTTGACGTTTTTGATACTTACCCGATTGAATTTTCCATTTTATCAAGTGTTGTTGAGCTTAATCAGGATTTAAAGCAACTGTTGACCGAAAGAAGCAAGCAGGTTGTTTTTTTAGATCATCATACGCCTTTACCTGTTGTTAATGCATACAAGACGCCTGAAACATTAGGAAAAGACCGGTTGGCAGCAGTGGTGGGAGCTGCCGCGTTACAACCTGACAAAGATATTTTGATCATTGACGCCGGCACAGCTGTCACGTATGATTTTATTGATGCATCAGGTGTTTATCACGGAGGTAATATTGCTCCCGGAATTGAATTAAGGTTGAAGTCTTTACATGCATTTACTCAAAAACTGCCTTTGGTGGAAGTGAATGCAAATGTAGATTTTTTAGGCACGGATACCGGTTCTGCTATTCAATCCGGTGTTTTATATGGCATTGTGTTAGAGATAGATGGATATGTTGAGCGACTTATGCTAAAATATCCTAAACTTTCAGTATTTTTAACAGGAGGCAGTGCTGTTCTCTTTGAAAACAAGTTAAAAAGTCGCATCTTTGCAGACAAAAATTTAGTATTAACGGGTCTCAATCGAATTTTACAATATAATGTTAAATATAAATAAGCCGGCTGTATTGGTCATTGTTCTTTTCCTCGTTCAATTTTCTGTTGGCCAGAATAATACCAATTCGCCCTATACGCGGTATGGTTATGGTGAGTTGGTTGATGTAAATTCCGGAGAACAACGGTCAATGGGAGGTGCGGCTTTTGGAATGAGAAGCAGCAGTTCAATTAATCCGGCCAATCCTGCCTCGTATAGTGTGGTAGATTCCACTACTTTTATGTTTGATGTCGGACTGACCGGATTGTTCTCCCGTTTTTCAGATCTGGGAAGAACCAAGTCTGGGTTCAACTCGAATCTGGAATATGTAACCTTACAATTTCCAATTACAAAATGGTTGGGTTTTAGTGCCGGTATGTTGCCTTATTCTTTTTCAGGGTATGATTTTTTTGATGTGGATTCAATTAAAACACCTAATCATACTTCAACTCCCACTTACGGATATTATACCCGGGATTACAGTGGAAGAGGCGGGATCAGTCAGGTGTATTCAGGAGTTGGATTGAAGCTGTTTAATCACATATCGTTGGGTGTCAATGCTTATTATATGTTCGGGGAAGTTACCAATAGTCGTGCGATCAATTTTAGTAATGCCGGTTACAGTTCGACAAAATCTGTTCAGGATAATGCTATCTCGGTGAGTAGTTTTCGATTCAGATACGGAATGCAATTGTTTCATACATTCAAAGAAAAGCATGATGTAACGCTGGGATTAGTTTATGAGGACAGAGCTCCTCTTAATGGAAAGTTTGTTCAGTATAACCGTGCGATTCCGGCGGATACAGTTACTTATGACGATGACTTTGGTTTGCCCGTGACTTACGGTATCGGGTTGAATTACACGTTTGATAAGAAACTGACTTTCTCGGCAGATTATATGATGCAACGGTGGACTGATGCCTTGTTTTTTGGCAAAACAGACAGCTTGAACAACCGGGCTAAAATTGCTGTGGGAGTCGAATATATTCCAAATCTAAGAGGAAATAAGTATGTGGAAAGAATGCGTTATCGTGCGGGATTGAATTTGCATGATCCATATTATAAACTTGCCGGAAGTAGCCCGGCTAAAAATTTTGGTATAACTTTTGGCGTAGGATTGCCATTGCGTACAAGCAACACGATGGTAAATGCATCAATCGAGTATGGAAAAGTAGGAGAAAAAAGTCTTTTCAGGGAAGATTATTTCAAAATAACTTTCAATGCAACATTCAATGAAAATTGGTTCTTTAAACGAAAATTATAAAACATATTGAAAATAAGATAAGAGTATGAAAAAAATCATTGTAGTCATGTTGAGTATAGTAGTTCTAACGAATTGTTATGCTCAGAGAAGATCAAAAAAAGCCAATAAAGAGGAAATCGTTAAAACAGAGGAGGCAGCACCGCAACCGGAAGAACAACTGTCGGAAACGCCTGTTGTTACTGAAGAATGTCTGGTCAACCTGAGTTTGTTTAATGAATCAGCCAGAAACAAACAGTATGCTGATGCATTAGGTCCGTGGAATCAGGTGTTTGAGAATTGCCCGAACGCCAACCGAGCCGTTTATACCCATGGACGTTCGATTTTGCATTGGCAGTTAAGCCAGCAGAAAGATGAGGCTTCTTATCAGAAAGTGTTTAATAAGCTGATGCTTATGTTTGATAAGCGTATAAAGTATTTTGGCGATGACCCCAGATATCCGACGGCATGGATTAAAGGATTGAAGGCGCTGGATTATGTAGTGTATGCAAAAAATGATGAGTTAAAGAGACCTGCTTATCAATGGTTAGAAGAGTCTATTGATGGGTTGGGGGAAAATGCCGAAATTGAAGTAATCAGGCAATTTGTTGTCTTGTCAGACAGAATTTACGCAAGCGACCCTGCACATGGAGAAAAATACATTGCCGACTACCTTAAGGCAAACGAAGTATTGGAAAAAATCATCAAAAAAGCGGAAGCGTCTTCTAATTCAGAACTTGCAACACAGGCAGCACAATATAAAAACGGGCTGGACATTGTTTTTGCCCAGAGTGGAGCTGCCAGATGCGAAACGCTGGATAGCTTATACAAAGACAAGATAGCACAAAACAGCGAAGATCTTGGTTATTTAAATAAGATAATTTCTTTCTATAGAATAGTAAAATGTATAGAATCGGAGGTCTATTTTGATGCTGCCGTCAGGGCACACAAGATTCAGCCGAGCGCAGAATCAGCAAGTGCTTTGGGTGCGATGTCGTTTACCCAGGAAAAATATCAGCACGCGGTGAATTATTATGAAGAAGCAACTCGCCTGAGTGAAGTAAATGAAGAAAAAGCAGATTATCAGTACACAATAGCGCAGATTTACTATTCTAAACTTGGTAATTATCCACGTACTAAAACACATGCGCTTAATTCCCTGGAATTCAATTCTGCAAACGGGAAAGCTCACATGATTATCGGCTTGGCTTATGCCGGTGCAAAAGGAATTTATGATGATCCCGTATTGTCTAAATCAGTCTATTGGGTTGCGGTTGACAGGTTAGCGAAAGCCAAACAAGTTGACCCTTCCCTGACTGAAGATGTTGATAAACTTATTTCTACATACAGCCGTCATTTCCCTTCAAAAGAAGATATTTTCTTTAAACCGGAACTACAGAATGGAAAGTCATTTTATGTTGGCGGATGGATAGGAGAAGCAACAATTTGCAGATAAATATTGAAAGCGACTAGAAAGCAATATAAAATGAACAGTATAACAACCGCCTTTTGGGTGGTTGTTGTGCTTTTTTTGCTTTTTTCCTGTCAGTCAAATGCGCCTGAGCAAATTGATGCCGTGCTTAATCGGGCTGAAATTCCCCGCTTACATTCACTTGATGTGACTACGGTAATTTCTGACTCAGGTATTACCAGGTACCGTATCAATACGCCACAGTGGGATATTTTTGACAAGTCAAGTCAACCTTACTGGGAGTTTCCATATGGAGTCCATTTTGAGCGTTTTGATGAGCAATTAGTAATAGATGCCAATATCCATTGCGAATACGCAAAGTTTCTTGAACATGATCAGATATGGGAATTAAAAGGGAATGTCAGGGCAACCAATATACAAGGAGAGCTCTTTGAAACGGAGCAGTTGTTTTGGAATCAGAAAAATGAAAAAATTTATTCGGACAGTTTGATTAAAATTACCCAGGAGAATTACATCATCATTGGTAAGGGCTTTGAGTCGAACCAGGAGATGACAAAATATCAGGTGAAACAAACACAGGGGATAATTCCGGTAAATGATTGATGTTTCCAGTCTCCGGTCTCCGGTCTTTGAGATACTTAAATTAATAGTTTTTTGATGTTGAAAAATTTTCACATATTGTTTTTACTGATGTTATTCCCGGTTGTATTATCGGGCAATGATGATGCTGTTGGTAAAAAAGTGAAAGCTTCTGTGAAAACGTGGCGAATCACGGATACATTCGCAACAGTTGATTCTATCCCGGTTGACACGCTTCATCTGAATTTCCAGAACGATAACCACATCGATCGTTATAGCATTTCCAATGCTTTTCGAGGCAATCTGGGTTCCCCGATTCAGCCGAAAATCTATTTCAACCGGCCGGAACAGGATGAATTTATTTTTGCTGATGCCTATTATCCCTATATCCGCAGTATTGAGTCAGCCACATTTTATAATACCACGACTCCTTTTTCAAGTCTGTATTATCTTACCGGTGGCACCAATTATTATGAAGATGAGCAAATACGCTTTCTGTTTTCGGCCAATGCCAACAAGAAATTAAATATCGGCACCACACTCGATTATATTTATGCAAGGGGAGAATATGCTAATCTCGCTGCAAAAAGATTTGCCGGGTCTTTATTCGGAACCTACGATGGAAAGAAATACAAAGCGACTGCTTTTTTTAGTACAAACAATCACAGTCATTATGAAAATGGGGGGATTCAGGACACATCCTATATCAACGGTTCAATTCACTATCCCTCTTACAATATTCCGGTAAATATCAATGGATACGCTAATTTCAAGCATAACCAGGCTTTTTATAACCATCAGTATAGTATAGGCATTGAAAGGCCAATAAGAATTAATCCAGATTCAGTCAACATGGAATATGTGCCTGTCACTATTTTTGCGCACACCGTACGGTTGGATGACATGAGAAAACGCTATTATGAGCAATCAGTAGAAAAAGATTTCTATGCCAATACATACTTGCCCCATACAGAAACCAACGATACGGCATCTTTGCTGAAGCTGAGTAACCGGGTTTCTGTCAGTATGGCTGAAGAGTTTAATAAATGGCTTAAGTTCGGTTTGACTGCCTATCTTGAAAATGATTATCTCAGGTATGGTTATTTGATTGATAGTGTGTTAACCCACAGAAACCAGTCGAATACACGGGTAGGAGGGGTGTTGTCGAAAAACCGGGGAGATTTGTTACGTTATAACATCAGGGGCGAACTGACTTTTCTTGGACCCAAAGCCGGCGATATGATGCTGGATGGAAACCTGAGCAGTTATTTCAATTTGTTCAAGCAAAAAATAAACCTGATTGCACATGGGTATGTAAAAAGACAAAATCCGTCTGATTTCCTGAATTTTTATCATTCCAACCATTTTCGTTGGCAACGGAATTTTGCAGCCATGTACAAGACCCGTCTGGGAGGAACATTTGCTATTCCCACACTCGGATTTGATTTCAATTTTTCGGTTGATAACCTGACGGATATGGTTTATTTTGATAAAGAGGCTTTACCGCAACAACACAATGGTAATATTCAGGTCGTAGCTGCTAATCTGAAACAGGATTTTCGGGTGGGAAGTTTTACGCTTGAGAATAATGTTGTGTATCAGTTAAGCTCAAATCAGGCAGTGTTGCCTTTACCCGAGATTACGCTGTATCACAACTTATATTATCATGGGCTGTGGTTCAAGGTGCTGAGCATGCAGATAGGCGCTGATGTGCGTTATCATACAGCTTATTACGCACCCTCTTATATGCCGGCAACCGGACAGTTTTTTGTGCAGGACAAGATGAAAATCGGGAATTATCCGGTGATGAATGTGTATATCAATGCCCATCTGAAACGAACCCGTTTTTTTGTGCAGTATTATCATGTGAATCAGTTGTTTATGAAAGGCGATTATTATTCGATGCCTGATTACCCGATTAATCCTGCAACCTTTAAGATGGGATTGACGTGGAACTTCTACGATTGAACATCTTATCATGAAAAATTGTTTCATGAAAATAATGGGTAAAAAGAAAGTCATAGGGATCATTGCAGTGCTGTTGGTACTGGTATTGCTGATTTGGTTGGGAAAAACCAGATCGGTAAGAGATTTGTCCGAAGTGCTGAAAGAAGGTCGTATGTCGGTATTGATAGAATCGGGTGAACATGGTTTTACGCGTGACAGCGTACATGTATATGGTTTTCAGTATGAATTAATCAGAAGATTTACAGATTCACTGGGTGTTGAACTGGTTGTTATTAACGAGGATAAAACCAGGGATGGCATGCGCGAACTGGCAAACGGAACCTGTGATGTACTTGTTTCGCTCCGACCGGTAATGGTTGATTCAGTCAGGTCTGTCGTTAGTTTGAATCCAATTTTGTCCACCCGCCTGATGCTGGTGCAACAGAAAGACTCAGCAGGACAACCACTTATCAGTAAACAGTATGAGTTGGATGGTGATACCATAACTGTGGTGAAGAACTCGCCATTTATGGTCAGATTAGGATATTTGGCTGAAGAGTTGGCAATCAATCTGACCATAAACGATATTTCAGTAGATAGTCCGGATGAAATAGTTAAATTAGTAAATGATAAGCAACTAAAATATACAATCTGTCCCGAATACCTGACCGGTAGGTTCAAAGCCCGGTATGCTGATGTCGATTTTAGTGTGCCTCTGAGTTTTAAACAGGATTTAACATGGACGGTAAACAAGAAATCCCCGGAGTTGCAAAAACGCCTGAATGCATTTTTGGATGGATTTATCGGAACAGCTGAATTTATAACGCTTTATAATCAATATTGTCAATGCCTGAAATATATTGACCGTTTTTAGAGTATAAATTAACTTTAAAAGCGAGTCTATTATGGCACATTTAACACAATTAAAATTATCACAGTCCGAGCGTCGGCGACGTCATTTTAGCGA
>JAQVNN010000047.1 GCA_028703105.1 Paludibacter sp.
GTTTGATAGATTCAAGGCAAGGTTACGCTGTTTTTTATATTCCAGTTTCGTGGTCATACTGTTTTTAAGTGCTGCATTGATGCCGATAAGCGGACTGAATTGTTCTGTCAGCGATACAGATGAAATATCATATGGCGATGCCGGAATCGGATTGTTAGTTTGCACATCACGGATGTATCCGAGTGCGTTGTCGTCGTTGCCCATAGCTACCCAAGTGGAGTAGGAGGTGTACGAACCAATGCTGTAACGACAAGTGTAGGCATGCGTAATGCTGATGGAACGGAATTTATCCTTTACCCAGGGGATGCGTGATAAACCATCGTAGTTGGCACGCCAGTTTGGTAACATGCTGAGGAAAGACAAAAATGGTTTTGTCTCCATCTTTTCAGGATTTCTTCCGGTATAAGCTGATAAAAACGCCGGAATCAGTACTTCAGATGAATTGAGGCTGAATTCTTTTTTATTGGGGTCATCATCATAAAATTCTATGGGATAATCGCTTAAAAATCCTGTTGTAGGATAACGGGTGCCTTTATATTGGGCGTTTAATTTATTTCTAAAGAAAGTTCGATTATCTAAAAACTGATTGAATACATCCGAATTGTAATTGTTTTCAGCTGTGCCTATGGGCTTGAAAGCTGTCGCCAGCGCGACCTGTGTGATATTGAAACTTCCATTGAAGGTTGTCGGCATGCCCGGGAACATATACTGAATCGTTGTATTGGAAGCTTCATAACGTTTGGCATTCAGATCGATTTTGAGTCCGGGAATGGGTTCCAGGTTCATTTTTAAATCGAAATCGGATGTCATTGCTGTATTAGCAGGGTTGATAATGGAATCGCTCATAAATAACCACCCCTGGTCAATTGCGTTGCTGATGGTCCGGTCGTTATGGAAACCGAATGCGAAATCCAGTCCCGGCGCATATATCCCGTTATCCATTGCTTGCTGACCAAAAAATTCAACATCGGGCAAAAAGCCGGGTAACACCAGGCTATTGGTCTTTCGGAAGGTGATAGAAGCCCTGCGTACCGACATTAGCAAGCGTGAGGTGATGTCGGTGATGTTTTGCGCAACCGAACGGTCGTTTGGATCAATGGTTACTAAGGTGACAGAAACGCTGTCGGCATCGTACATCCCTGCTATTTCCACATCAGAAGGGTTGATAGTTTTATATTTCAGTTTAATTGGTTTCCCATCTTTACCGGTAGCTTTCAGGTTGAAATATAAACTTCCCAATCGGTGTCTTACGGTCGTATTTTTGCCTTTTTCAAGTTTGATGACTTCGTTGTATGTTTTGGACTTAAAATTTGGATTGGGCATTTTTCGCTGGCTGCCTGTAAACCGCGCATTTACTTCCTTGAGATAGGCAGATTTGTTATACAGTGTTTCGAAGTTAAACTGACCGTCAACCTGATAAGAACGGATACTGGTGGCCGTATTGCCAAAATCAGTCATGTTTTTCAGTCGTGCTGAGCGATTCCAGTTATAATTGGCATTGTAAGAAGTGTTCACCGAGTTGATCCAGTCAAGCAGTGGAATCTTATTAACCGGAATATTCCAGGATGCATTGAAAACCTGTTGGTATGTGTATGGAGTGCCTAATTTCCGGATGTTTGACCAAACCGTATCCCGCCACTGTTCGTAATATTCTTTCCCAAATTCAGGTGTATAATACGGTTCTTCGATAATTGCATTGGTGGCGGTTTGCAGACTGAATCTCAGCGAACGGGTAAAATCCCATTTGATGTCAAACTGGCGATTCCATATGAAATCTTTGCTGAAGGTGATATCCAGGGCTTCATCTCCTCCATCACCTGTTGTGAAACTGGCATTAAAGTCACGTAGTTTGATTTGCGAATATTGTCTGTTCATGTTTGTATTAAAACCGATGGAGCTAGGCAGATAGTTGAAATTCAGTTCTTTGATTATTTTAAGTGCCGGTTTGTCTAATGCCCTGGTTTCTTTAAATGGTTCAAAAGGTTTGTTCTGAAAACTGTAATTATAATTAATGGAAGCTCTTTCCTGTTTGATAAGATTTTGCTCCACTTCGGCACTGTGTTGATTACTTTCTGAATAAGAATAGGAGAAAGAAAAATTCGCCGGATCGTAGAACTGCGGAGTTTTACTTTTAATATTTACCTTGGCAGATGAAATCGTGAAATTTTTGGAAGTATGTACAGTCTGTGAAATCATCAGTAAGGAATCTTTTTCGGTTTTCGTGTTTAAATTATCCAGCGATTCTTTGAGAGTGACGTCCTGATCCAGAGGATTGTATTTTGGACTCAAGGTTTCATTGGTGTATGAGAAATAAGCCGGCAACTGTACCTTGGCTTCTTTAGGTAAAAATCTTCCTAATTCAAGTGAGGTTGAAAAGTTCATCTGATATAAATCATCGTTTCTTCTCTCCATCACGTTGCTTTCCAGACTACCATAACCTGCTGTCTCCATTCGTCCGGCCAAGTTGATATTACCCAGGTCAGAAAGTCCGACAGCCAGATTGGCCATGGCAGCCCAACCGCTTTCTTCGTTAAACTGTGACATACGCAGCTCGTTTACCCAGATTTCAGCTGATTTGATGTTATTGCTCTTGTTACGGATACCTACCATGATGTTTTCCACTTCGGAAATAGTCGGATTACCAACCACCGTGATGCGGTTTCGGGGTTTTTGAGGATCAAAAACAGTAAAGGGTTTTAAATTGGATACACTTTCAGAGCTTCCTTTCTCTTTGTTTCTCCTGAGTTTGACTTCTGTCAACGCTTCAAAAGGGAAATCAATCATATTGTCGGGATGCCATACAGTTTCCCGGTCACGGGTATTGCTTGAACTATATATACCATGAGGGGTTAGGATCAGTGGAACTTCATATTCATAATAATTATTGACCATATCTGAACCTATGCGGATAAAGCAGGTCAACTCATTGTCTGCCAGATTATACTCGTCGTTGATGAGTTGTTCGGCGTGTACAAACATTTGCAGGCGTTTGTATTGACGCATGTCGTAAGATGTGTTTTTATACACAGCCCTTGCATCGCCGGGAGCCAGGTTGGTGACCTTCATCAGCATAGATTGTTCATTTTGCTGCAACACTTGAGGCTGTCCCGGATCTGTTGCTCGTGTAATGCCTGGAGGCAGGATATAATTAACCGGTGATTTTTCCGAGTTTTCTTCAATATTTACTGCCTGAACATCTAATTTTCCTTCTGATACAGGCGTTTTGTTCGGTTCATGCAATGCCTTGGTATAGTTTCTCCATTCTCCTCTTACCAAATCCAACGTAGCAAAACGCAAATGTTTTTCTTGCTCAAAGCCGGTCATGAACATACGGATAAAGCGAATTGACTTAAAATTCCGGATATTGCCTACTTTATCTTTCTCATCAAATTCTCTCAGGGGTATTTTGAACTGATACCAGGTTACCTGTTCGATGTTGTTGTTTTGTAATTTTACATTGGAAGTAATTTTATCGGTGATGTAGTTTGTGCCTACTACCATTTTTTCCGGTTTTATCTGAACGCGATATTGGAAATACCTTTCATACTCATTCAGGGTGTTGTCGTTGTTTATATCCTCATTGTCGGGGATAGAAGTGGCGGTAGTTATATAGGTCAGGTCTGTATTAGTGGCATCGGGAGAATTACCTTCGGTACCATTAAAACGTTTGTAACGTGTTAGAATATCCGCTTCTTCCCGATCGTATTCGGGGTTTTTATAGAAACGATAATTGTCGCCGGCCGGGTCGTTCAGGGGTGAAAAAGGATCGGCCTGCATCCGTTGCCGGGTAGCGGTATTTACTTTTGCCAGCACAGAATCGACATAATTCCGGTATGCCGGGAAGATAAATTCTTTTTCTGTCGGAAGGCCGTTAAGTCCCACATCCTGTTTGGCTCTGGCTCCTGCTGTGTTGTCGAATGCAGTTACGGTTGACTGTACACGTGGTACAACCCCCCAGACTGTTGTTTCAACTTTAGCTGGATCTTCGTCCAGGGGTAAACCATGCTCGAAAAATTTCTTTCCATCTTTCAGGATGTCTTCGCTGATGTCTCCCAGGTTAAAATACAACTCTCCGCCTTTATCTGTTCCATCATTGTATATAAATGGATCCATCATCCAGAATTCAATGTATTCGATGTTGGAAGTTTCAAAATCAGTTACATCTAATTTACGCATGATGCCACCCCAGCGTTTTTCCGGAAATTTCAGGTTCCCGTTTTCATCCATTCCTTCCACGTCTAAGTTGTACGGTCCGCGTTCGGTAGGATAATAAGAAAGATTCATTACTGACATGCGGGTCGTCAGGGTAGAAGGAGTTTCCCTGTTGGGAAATATTTCCGGGATCAAAACTGTTCGGGTATAATGATTTGATTGCGAATCTTTATTGTTACGGAGGTTAGGCGGAGTTGAGGATACATCCTGATTTAGCACTGGATCTACCTGATACCAGGCTAATAGAGCCCTGTTATTACCATAGGCAAGCTGGTTGCTTTGTGCCGATTCCGGAAACATGGAAGGGGTACTTGCTTGATACCAGTTTATCGGGTAATTCATGTTAAAGCTGGTTTTGGTTGATTCAAAATCGTCTAAATAAGCATAACCGTCGGAACCAACTGCCTTGTGGTGTCCCGGTAGTAGCTGTGCAAATTCAGCATTCAGTGCAAAAGTAGAAGGTGCAGTGGCGTCCACGAAGGGCAGTTTGTCAAGCATATTGGTTAGCCATTGTGACTGTCCCCGCCAAGCTGTGTTCAACCCCCAGATGGTATTGGATATCGGTTCGTTACCGGTGTTTACTTTTTTCGTCAGCGGCATCTCCGATAAATGCATGATGGTACCTCCCAGACTGAAATCTTTGCTGAACTGGTATTCCATATGTGTACCGAGCATTGTTTTACGCTGCAGGTTGAACATGGACTGATTTTCAAGTTTTACATCCACTTGAGTGCCCGATTCTATTATCGATTGATTGATGATACTTACTGTACCCATAGTATAATCCACGATGTAGTCGATGTTTTCGCGCAAGGTAGCTCCTCCCGCTGTAACCGTAACAGAACCCCTTGGTACATTCATGGCGTTGAGGCGGATTTCCGAACCGCTGCTGGCTTTGTATTCTCCTTCGATCATGAATTTGTTTTTTTCGCTCAGTTCCCTGGCTACTACCAATGTTGAATCATACAATTCCTGAAAGACATATTTTCCTGCAATTTGATCATTCCCAATCGCTTCCTTTAGATGCAAACCAAAAGGTTCCAATACCGGAAACATGATTCTTCCGCTGGAAGAAAAAGCGGTATAGCCTTCAATATAATCGAATTTTCCGTCGGGATTATTATTCTGTTTTACATCCAGCTTGTCAAGGTTCATTACCCTGAGCAACAGTTGGTTTTTGATGTCGCCTTCGGTGATGTAGCGGAGGTTGGTCCCGATTGAATCATTCCGGTAAACGATGTTTAGCTCAAAATGTTCCTGCTGCATTTGCATGGCGCCGAGGTAATATATATTTTTCATC
Organism: Paludibacter sp.; assembly: GCA_028703105.1. Classification (GTDB taxonomy): domain Bacteria; phylum Bacteroidota; class Bacteroidia; order Bacteroidales; family Paludibacteraceae; genus Paludibacter. Next base: position 5,513 of record JAQVNN010000047.1, read on the forward strand.
ATCAGGTCCCAGGTAGCCAGTTGTGGTGACTGGGAAGTCCCTTTCAGTAATTTCACGATGAGGGCGTTGGGAGCCTGAACCTGGTCGGTCGAAAATTCACCAACCTGATATACGTTTCCTTCCTGTGTGTATTCATAGGCTATTCCGACAACCTCATCGGGATTTAGGGCGTTTCTAAGAGAAAGAATACCCAATGTTGGATTGAAGCTATATTCAGAAGACTCAAGCCGACGGGCACTTTCAATTTTTTCGTAATCCTCGCCTCCGTTGATGCCAAAATCTCCCAGATTGTCCGCGAGTACCGCATTTGTTCTTTTTATATCACGGACTTCATCTCCCAGGTCTTTTATTTCCTGATAAAGTGTATTGGCATCGTTATAGGGATTGGAAGCGGAGCCTTTTGGTTGCCAGTAAGGATTGTCGATGCGGGTGTGTTCACCCAAATCCATGAAAGCGATGATGTTACGGGCTTCATCGTAGTTGGCACGTTTGTTTGTTATCCAAACCTCAATTCTGTTAATGGTGATGCCCGAAGAGATGAATGGCAGGCGGCTCATGGCCGTTTCGAAATTTTCCCTGAAATGATGACCGATGAAAAAATGCCGGTTCTCGTCGTAATCATCGATGTTGACTTTAAATTTTGTAGTTTGTGCACCGCCCCGTGAACTCACAGTTTTAGTCTCGGACTCCTGCTGTGAGGCAATAGCTGAGACACTGAGTTTGCCAAATTGCAAATCAGTACGCAGTCCAAACAACGCTGTACTTCCTGATATTAGGGAACTGTTGAGCTGCATGCTCACATTTCCGGCCTGAATGCTCCGGATAATGTCATCCTCATTGCCTTTGTAATTCAGTTTTACTAATTTCTGGTCGAAGTCGAAAGTCGATTCGGTATTGTAATTCAGGTTGAAATTCACTTTTTCTCCAACTGAACCTGTAACGTTTATCTGAATTTTTTCGTCGAAATCGAACATGGTCGTTTTACGCATGCGTTCTGTCAATGCAGGGTTGTCAAGCTTATTGGTTTTAATTCCGAAGAGAAGTTCGGCTGAACCTTGTGTCTTGATTTGTACGCCGCCCGGACCGAAAACTTTATCAGCTTTCCCGATATCGAATTTGATGTCAGTAATAGAGAATTTTTCTTCATTATCGACTTCAGCTTTCTCGTTGAGCTCTTTCCAGTAATCATTCAGTTCTTTTTGGGCTGAAAAATCATAGTATTCTTTGCCGGTAAGTGTAAAAGGAGTGGCAATTTCCATATCGCCCACCCGCGTACGCATCACATAGTTTCCCGAATGGACATCATATTCAACTGTGGTTTTAACGTTTTCCGGAAGGGGAGCATCCAATGGAACTTGCTGTTTGATTTCCTCGTAGTTGTCATGAGAAGTTTTGCTGATGTTGAAGTTCTTAGCAGCTGCAGTTGCGCTTAAATTTTCTATGTTTTCGTTCGGATCCTGAAAAAGCAGCTCTGTTTCAGATAATGTGTTCAATACGCCCGACACAGAACCTAAAATAAACAGGGAAAAAAGGGTGAGAAATAATGTTTTTGATTTCAAATCCATACTTTGCTGCAAAATGACAATTACGGACGATGCCTCAGATGTTTTTCAGCGCCAGCTTGATAAGTTCTTCAACATGGATATCTGACTGTATTTTTAGAATGCTATCTACCGCTTTCTGCGAAACATGGGTGGTAAATCCAAGCATCACGAGCGCTGAAACGGCCTCTTCGCGTATTTCATTGGATGCTTGTTGTTGAGGCAGGTTGATATCCGCTACAATATTGAGTTTGATGATTTTATCTTTCAAGTCAACAATGATGCGCTGGGCTGTTTTGGCACCAATACCTTTGATAGAACTCAGGGCAGCTGCATTAGCGGTGGCAATCATCTGCTGAATTTCAGGAACTGCGTACGACGACATGATCATCCTGGCTGTATTTGCCCCGATACCCGAGACAGAAATCAGCATGAGAAACAGCTGGCGATCGACCTGGTTCAGAAAGCCATACAGGTTGTAAGCATCTTCGCGGATTGCTTCATACACATATAATTTGCAGGTTTGCTGCCCGTTTAATACAGAGTAAACCGGTAAGGCAATATTGATAAAATAACCTATACCGCCAGTTTCTACGACAGCATAGGTTGGATTTAATTCAGTAATTTCTCCTTTTATGTAATCAATCATATTTTTTCCTTATCAAAGAGGTGTTTATAAATGTACAAAAATAAAAAAAATAATCAGCCTGATAAAACTGTTTTGGACATCCTGTCGATTGTAAATGCCTTTCAGATGGGATGTTTCGAATGAATAACGGTTTATTTCAGGAAAAAGTACAACCCTTTTCGTAATTTAGTTAAAAAAATATGTTAAATTGATGTGAGATGATAAACTAAGCAGCATATAATTTGTTCTTCAAATAGTTATAAAACAACTAACCAGACCTGTCAGGTTTTTTAAAACCTGACAGGTCTTAACAAGACAAATAAAAATATGAAAAAACTTCAATTGTTATTACTCGTGACATTCACGTTAGGATTTACTGCACAAGCACAGTACAAGTTACCGCAGTTAAATTACAAATATACTGATTTAGAACCTTATATCGATAGTGCTACGATGTATGTTCATTACAACAACCACCATGCGGCCTATACCAACAACCTGAACAAGGCCTTAAGTAAGTATCCTGAATTGTACAAAAAAGAATTGGTGGAAATTTTTCAGCATGTCGAAGAATTGCCGGCTGATATCCAGACTTCCGTAAGAAATAACGGAGGAGGGTATTACAATCACCTTCTTTTTTGGGAGTTACTCACACCTCCGGCCAAGAGTAAGATGACACCTGCAGTAGAAAGAGCGCTCATAGCCGACTTTGGTTCAGTGGAAAAATTCAAAGAAGAGTTTGAAAAAGCAGCTACCGGTCGTTTCGGTTCCGGCTGGGCTTGGCTCATCAAAGATGCCGGCGGGAAGTTGAAAATTATTTCGACACCCAATCAGGATAACCCCTGGATGTCGTTTGCCAAAACAAAAGGTAAACCTATTCTTGCTCTGGATGTCTGGGAACATGCGTATTACCTGAAGTATCAGTCGAAACGCGCTGATTATGTCAAGGCCTTCTGGAGTGTGGTCAACTGGGAAAAAGTAGAGGAACTATTGAAATAATCTTTTTTATTCAAAAGTTTTTTAGATATTTGTGCCTTGCAAACAAACCAGTAAGCATATGGCTTCAAAACAAGTGCTTTTGAGCTTGTGTAGGTTGTTAAAAATAACATTTATTCAATATAAACATTAAAATTTTAAGATTATGGGAATCAAAAAAGTATGGGTAGAAGAAGATTGTACGTCATGTGGTGTATGCGAAAGTTTATGCCCTGAAGTATTTGAAATTACAGATATCTCACATGCCAAAGAAGGTGTTAACTACTCTGAATACGAAAGTGAAATCAGAGAAGCGGCAGATAGTTGTCCGGTTGAAGTCATTAAATTTGACGAAGAATAAGCTACACTAATTTAAATCTCACGCGCCACCGGCCATTCTCAAAGTCATGACTGATTATTTGAAAGGTACCGATCTCGGAGGTATTGGAAACATGTTGACCGACACAAGCACAAGCATCGTAATCACCTATGCGGATGATGCGCAGGGTGTCAGAAGCTTCTGCTGGTAATTTTGATAAGTCAGCAATTTTTGCTGCTTCCTGGCGCGACATCAATTCTACATATACAGGAAGGTGACGATCAATGATTTCGTTCACCTTCTTTTGTATTTCAATCACTTGCTCTTCGGTTGGTGATTCCGGTAATTTATAATCACATTTGGATTTTTTCTTTTCGATATGCGCGTTCATTGACCTGTTACATCCGAACATCCGCACCATGGTCTGGTTAAGTATGTGCTCGGCTGTATGCATCGGACTGTGATAATCTTTTTTCGCTTTGTTTAATATTGGTTCCTGCATTTTTTTATCATTTTATGCAAAGGTAGAAAAATAGAATGAGAACGGAGGCATTGTAAAAAAATTAACAGAAAAGTCAAACGGCAAAATCTATTATTTTTCTTATCTTTGCACTCCCAAAAAACGTTATTACCATCATGAATTTAGAATCTTCCATTCAGTCAATCGTTAAAGATGCCGTATCGGAGCTGTATGCTCTGGAGGTGGAATTGGCACAGATACAAATACAGAAAACCAGAAAAGAATTTGAGGGTGACCTGACGTTGGTGACTTTCCCTTTCGTGAAAGCAGCTAAGAAATCACCGGAAGCCACGGGACAGGAGATAGGGGAGTATCTGCAGAAAAATAATGGATTGATCACCGGTTTTAATGTGATTAAAGGTTTTTTGAATCTTTCGATTAGCAAAAACTACTGGTTGCAGTTGCTGAATAAAATCCGAAGTGCTGAAAAATTTGGTTACAACATGGATGGTGACGGTGATATTATGATGGTGGAATATTCTTCTCCGAATACAAATAAGCCGTTACACCTTGGTCATATCCGGAATAACCTGCTGGGATATTCGATTGCTCAGATTCAGAAAGCTAACGGATGGAAGGTGGTAAAAACTAATATTGTCAACGACCGGGGTATCCACATCTGTAAATCGATGTTGGCCTGGAAGCTGTTCGGAAAGGGTGAAACGCCCGAAAGTTCAGGTTTGAAGGGCGATCATTTAGTCGGGAAGTATTATGTAGAATTCGATAAGGCTTATAAGGAGGAAGTAAAAGCACTGATGGAGAAAGGATTGTCGGAGGAAGAAGCCCAAAAATCGGCTCCGCTGATACAGCAGGCACAGCAAATGCTGGTGGCCTGGGAAAGCCAAGATCCGGAAGTGTATGGTCTTTGGGAGATGATGAATGGATGGGTGTATGCCGGTTTCGATGAAACCTACAAACAGCTGGGCGTTGATTTTGACAAGATATATTATGAATCACAGACCTACCTCGATGGTAAAGCCAAGGTGGAAGAAGGACTCGACAAAGGAGTGTTCTATAAGCGGGAAGACGGCTCGGTGTGGGCTGACTTGACAGCTGATGGTCTGGACGAGAAACTGTTGCTGCGTGCCGATGGGACTTCTGTTTACATGACACAGGATATCGGTACGGCAGCCTTGCGATACAGCGAATACGACATCAAAAAGATGGTGTACGTGGTAGGTAATGAGCAGAATTACCACTTTCAGGTGCTGGCCTTGTTACTCGATAAATTAGGTTTTAAATGGGGAAAAAACCTCGTGCACTTCTCCTATGGTATGGTGGAACTGCCCGAAGGCAAGATGAAAAGCCGGGAAGGTACGGTGGTGGATGCCGATGACCTGATGGAAGAAATGATTGATACTGCCCGGGAAACGGCTCGGGAATTGGGTAAATTCGACCAGTCGTCTGAAGAAGAAATAGAAAAAATTGCCCGCATGGTGGGATTGGGTGCACTGAAGTATTTCATCCTGAAAGTCGATCCGAAGAAAAACATGACGTTCAATCCTAAAGAATCCATTGATTTCAATGGCAATACAGGTCCGTTTATTCAATATACTCACGCACGCATCAAATCAGTGCTCCGGAAAGCGGCCGAACAGGGCATCATCACGGAAGTGCCTGTTACAGAAAACCTGTCTTTGTCGGATAAAGAAAGCAACCTGGTGCAGCTACTATCGGCATTCCCGGCTATTGTGCGGGAAGCAGGTCAGGAATTTAGTCCGGCCGTGATTGCAAACTATATTTACGAACTCGTGAAAGAGTATAACCAGTTTTACCATGATTATTCCATTCTCAGGGAAGAAAATCCGGAGTTAAAATATTTCCGGTTGGTTCTATCTTCCGCTGTGGCAGGTGTTATTAAAAAAGGAATGGCCTTGCTGGGTATCGATGTTCCCGAACGAATGTAGCGAAAAATTTGGATTGTTTTGCGGGTGTTTGAAAAAATATGGTTATTTTAGTCCGCTGAAATCACCAACTTTGAAAGTATGTTTATCCGGTACATCCTGTTTTTTTTGTTATTGCTGACTTCTTGCACAAAAAAGGATCTGATTGACGATGGGCTTCCCTGGGCAAGTTCCTCCGCCGGCGAGCAGGCACCTGATACTTTGCATGTGGCTACACTGTATGGTTCTTCCTCATATTTTTACTTCCGAGGCGATGAAATCATGGGCTATGATTATGAGCTCATCAATCATTTTGCTGAATTTACCGGTGTTCCCGTGAAGATTCACCTTGCGGCATCGCAGGATGAAATGTTGAGCATGCTACGTCACCATCGGGTTGATTTAATCGCTTATAGCATGTACGAAACAAGAGCACTCAAGACTGAATTTGATTTTGTGGCTTTTCAGGAAGATTCGTATATGGTGCTTGTGCAGGAAATAGGCTTGCAAACGGTTAGCGATATCAGCGAACTGAAAGGTAAGACGGTACATGTTGTTAAAAACTCAGTTTACCATCAGAGAATGCAACACCTGAACCGGGAACTGGGCGGCGGCATCGACATTCAATTGCTTGTTGATACCGTTTCCGTGGATCAGGCTATCGAAATGGTTACCCAACGCAAGATTTCTTATACCATTGCCCATTATAAGACGGCCGTTCAGCATAAAGATTTCAACAGAAGGTTGGATTGCCGTATTCCGGTTGGTTTTCAGCAGCGAAACGGGTGGTTGGTCAGCAAGCACAACAATCGGATAAAAGAACTCCTTGCCGAATGGGAAAACAGTTCGGAAAATGAGTTGGTAAGGTCGCAGTTGTACGGTAAGTATCGCATTAAAAATCCTTATTTTGTCATCAAGAAAGTACAAATTCCCAAAGGAGCCATATCGCCTTATGATCAATATTTCAGAAAGTATGCAGCAGAAATCAAATGGGATTGGCGTTTGTTGGCAGCCATCGCATTTCATGAATCCAGATTCGACTCATCACAGGTGTCACGTAGGGGAGCTTCCGGGTTGATGCAATTGATGCCCCGTACAGCCGCAAATTTTGGATTGGATATCGACAATATTTTGAATCCGGAAAAAAATATTGAAGCCAGTGTTCAATACATCAAAAGTCTGAACATGCTTTTCAGAAAGATAGAAAATACTGAAGAAAGGAAAAAATTCATCCTGGCTTCCTACAATTCAGGTCCTTCACATATTCTTGATGCCATGGCTCTTGCAGAAAAGTATGGCAAGAATCCGTATATCTGGTTTGAGCATGTGGAATATTATCTTGCAAAAAAAAATGACCCTGAATTTTACAATGATGAAGTTGTGAAATACGGCCGGTTCCGTCCCAATGAAACCATTCGCTATGTAAGGAATACCCTTGAGACTTATCAAAAATACAAAGGGAAGATATGAATTACCGTGCATTTTTCGAAAACCTGCAGTCCCGCTATCATTTAGAGGAAGTATTGCTTCACTTATACCATCATCCAGAGGATTTTGATGATTTGTTTAATCTTGTTTTTGAAGAAGATAATAAAAAAGCCTGGCGGGTACTCTGGGCAGTTGAAAAAATCAGTCAGCGTAATCCTGAATGGTTCGATGAAAAGAAAATCCAGCAAATTACGCAACTTATTCTTACTACCAGGCACGATGGAATGTTGCGCATCGGCCTTTCAATATTAAATTCTTTTCCTGCACCTGTGCCTATTCCTGTTGAGATGCTGAATCGCTTATATGACTGGATGCTGTCGCCTGCTTATCCGATAGGGGTACAAAGTCTTGCCATGAAATTGCTGTATAAGTATGTGCAGACCGATGAATTTTTACTTCAGGAGTTCATGTTTACATTGGAACAAGCCGATGATACTACCTATTCAGTTGCCTTCCGTTCGTCCCGTAAGAACATCCTCAAGTCCATCCTTAAAGCGAATAAAAGGGGTGTTTTTATTGATTGATATTGCATATGAACTTGGATTTCAGCCTGTTTTCTGTAAGGTTGATACATCAGAAAAAAGTGTTACTTTTGTAACGTTTTTGTTTAACAAAATCAAATTAAAACGAAGTTTAATTAAATCAATGTTTTTATGACATTAAAGAAAAACATTATCGCATTGCGACAAAAGAAAGCCCTGGTTCAGATGGGTGGAGGCAAAAAGGCCATCGAGAAGCAGGCTGCAATGGGTAAGATGACTGCCCGTGCACGTATCCTTTATTTGTTGGATGTGAATTCGTTTCATGAATATGATTTATTTGTGGAACATGAAGAACGCAATTTCGGGATGGACTCAAAAGAACTTGCCGGAGATGGTGTAATTACCGGTACCGGTACCATTAATGGAGCGCCTGTATGTGTTTATGCTCAGGACTTCACGGTGATGGGTGGTTCCTTAGGGTTGAAACATGCCCGTAAGATTACCAAAATTATGGATCATGCCCTGAAGATGAAAATGCCCTGTATAGGAATCAACGATTCCGGAGGTGCCCGTATTCAGGAAGGTATCGGAGCATTGGCTGGTTATGGGGAAATTTTTTATCGCAATACCATGGCATCCGGTGTTATTCCTCAGATATCAGTGATTCTGGGTCCGTGTGCCGGTGGCGCTGTATATTCTCCGGCATTGACTGATTTCGTATTTGTTGTAGAGAATATCTCCAAGATGTTTATTACCGGTCCGAATGTGATTGAAACAGTATTGGGAGAAAAAATATCTCAGGAGGACTTGGGGGGCGCTCGTGTACATGCTGAAATTACCGGGAATGCACATTTTTATGCTCAGACCGAAATTCAGTGTTTAAATCAGATCAAAGAACTGATTGGTATGATTCCGCACAGCAACCAGGAAAAAGCAGCGAAAATTGCGCCTAAAAAGCCTACATTTAACAAGAATCTGGAAAATATTATTCCTTCTGATCCCAAACAGCCTTATGATGTGCGTGAAGTTATTTTCGCGCTTACCGATGAGTCAAAATTTATTGAAGTTCAGGAATTATGGGCTCCCAATATTGTGATTGGTTTTGGTCGTATGAATGGCGAAACAGTGGGTTTTGTTGCCAATCAACCTATGTATCTGGCTGGTGTGCTCGATTGCGATGCGTCGGATAAGGCTGCCCGTTTCATCCGTTTCTGTGATGCATTTAATATCCCGATTGTAACATTGGAAGATATGCCGGGTTACCTGCCGGGTGTTGATCAGGAACATGCAGGTGTGATTCGTCACGGTGCAAAAATGTTGTATGCGTACTCGGAAGCTACTGTGCCTAAAATTACGGTTATCCTCCGTAAAGCCTACGGTGGTGGTTATATCGCTATGAACTCCCGTCACCTGGGTGCCGACTTCATGTTTGCATGGCCAAGTGCTGAAATCGCGGTAATGGGACCAGAAGGTGCAGCTAATATTATTTTCCGCAAGGAAATTATGGAGGCAGAAGATCAGGATGCCATGCGCCAGCAAAAAGTGGATGAGTATATCGAAAAATTCGCCAATCCTTTTGTGGCTGCTGGTAAAGGGTATATTGATGCTGTGATAGAACCTATGGAAACACGCGAACTGGTGTTGCATGCCCTGGAGGTTTCCCAAAATAAAGACGATTACCGTCCACATAAAAAACACGGTGTTCCTCCGTTCTGATTTTCTTATTCAGAACCAGGAAAGTCTAATTCAAAATACTATAATTATGCCAAGAAACAATCAGGAATTTGTGGATTTTGCGGTTACAGCAAGGAAATATAAAACCATGCTTACCAAAAAATATAAAAATCGTAAAGCATGGGTTGATCCCAATCCTTACGAAATTCAGTCGTTTATTCCCGGAACAATCATAGAAATCTCGGTGAAGGAAGGCGAAGTTGTTCAGGAAGGAGATCCTTTACTTATTTTGGAAGCCATGAAAATGCAAAATCGTATTGAGATGCCTTTCACTGCTAAAATAAAGAAAATCAATGTAAATGTTGGAGACAGAATCCCGAAGGATATGTTGATGCTTGAGCTGGAAGCGGTGGAAGAAGTGGAAAATTGTTGATAAACAACTTTCCGCTTTCAGTTCTAATCTGAATATCATTTAAAATCAGGAATATACTTTTTAGACAGGATTAACAGTATTTCATGTTAATCCTGTCTTTATTTTTAATCATTGTTGTCCGGTAAACATTTTATAACATAGATTTCTCCCTTCGGTCGAAATGACAATCAAGACTTTATCTTTTAGGGAGGGGTTAGCTGGCAGCTTAGCCGCCAGCTAACCCCTCCCTTGCATAAATCAATATAAAGAACTGTCATTCTGAATTCTATGTTTAAAACCAAATTATTTATGTTAAAAAATAAATTAAGCACAATCCGCAAACGGGTTTAAATAATTTTCTTTGTAAGGAATCCTGTTATTTACAACCGCAAAAATGCGATGGATAAGTTTGTTCCTTACATTGTTTATTACTATCCGGTCTTTTTTGCCTTGAGCAATTTTCCGGGTGTAATAAGGCGCGAGTTCTTTGTCATATTGTACAACGCATCTGGCACACTGAGTTAATAGGGTTTTAATTTCCTTGTTTGCCAATTGGCTTATGTGATTTCCTTTATTTATACTCGTTCCTGATGTTCTTTCAAAGGGAACCACACCGCAATAACACGCAAGCTGCCGGGCTGTTTTAAACGCATCAAAATTATTCGTGTGGATTATTAAAGTAATAGCCGTAATCATTCCTACACCTTTAATAGATACCACTAAAAGATAATTC
>JAQVNN010000048.1:0-12648 GCA_028703105.1 Paludibacter sp.
AATTAGATATTTAATAAATTCTTCCTGAGAAGGAGCTGAGGCAAAAATCATATTGACTTCATCTTTTACATTTAAAATCTCCTGGATTTTACTTGCAACTTCTTTTGATACAGCTTTCCCCATTTCGTCTCTTGTGGCGTAAGCCTTAACTTGCAATCTATCTTTTATAAAAGTTTTCGTTGCACTTGTTTTAATTTCAGAATATAACATTTCCTTGAATAATTGTATGTTTAATATTGATATCATCATCAAACACCACGACATCAGCATCTTTCCCTGCCATAAGTGATCCTTTGTGGTCGTCTATACCCAGTACGCGTGCCGGATTAGCAGTCATCATACTCACTGCTTCTACCAAAGGTATCTCTGCCAAATCCCGGAAAGTGCGCACACACCGGTCGGCCGTGGCCACACTACCGGCAAAAGCTGTGCGGTCGGGTAACTTGGCTACGCCATCTTCCACCAGCACACGCTGACCGTCTTTCAGGCTACCCAGGATGCTGTCGCCATCGCCCATACCCGCTGCACGCATCGAATCGGTACACAGCATCAGGTTATGTGGACCTTTTACCTTGTACAACAACTTCATCAGCGACTGTGGAACATGGATACCATCTGATATCACTTCCAGCACGATACCATCGTGATAATAGCCTGCTTCCACGATACCAGCGTAACGGAACGCGTTGCGACGGGTAATACTGGCCGTGCAGGAATAGAAATGCGTGATATGGCGGAAACCATACTCGTAGGCTACTATTGTTTCCTCGAAAGTAGCATCCGTATGCGCCATCGAAAGCATGATACCCCGTTTGGTCAACTCCGTTGCAAACTCCAGTGCCGCAGGTAATTCAGGAGCCAAACTCCAACGCTTGATGATATCACCACCCTTTTCTAAAATTTCCATGTATTCCTTCGGGTCAGGATCACGTAAATAACGTGGGTCCTGCGCACCTTTTTGATTAAAAGCAAAATAAGGACCTTCGAGGTGCAATCCACCCAAAATAGCGCCCTTTTTATTTTCTTTTTGCGCTTTCCTGAAAAGTTTAAAGGTATCGTACAACCCTTCGTTTGTACTGGTAAGGGTGGTAGGAAGCAAGTAAGTTGTTCCATGTTTGGCATGCATTTCAGCAGCTCCCAGATACGCTTCCATGGTGGCATCCATAAAATCATGGTTACCGGCTCCATGCGTGTGCAAATCGATAAATCCGGGGGAAACATAGTTGCCACAGGCGTCTATTATTTCGGCACCTTCAATATTTACATCACCGGTTACCACAGCCGTAATGATACCATCCTGTATTACAACCGATCCGATTCCTATATCCCTGAAAGGAGTCAGAATTCTTCCGTTTTTTATTATCAGTTTTTTCATTATATTTTTCTTTTCACCATATAAGTCATATAAGCTGCATATAAGCTATTGTCTTATGATACTGTTAAACCTACTCTTATATGACTTATATGGTAATTATTGATTAAATATTAAACAGTTACGCTTTGTTTTTCCGCCAATGCTCAATCTTATATCCAACCGTGGCAAAGAATATCAAATACAGGAAGCAGGGAACCAGTACCCAATAGGCAACTTTGTATGCATCAAACAGAGGCAGAGCACTGTTTAAATCAACCACATAACTGAATATAAGAGGAAGGATGGCACTACCGCAAAGTCCCATCACCAGGAATGAAGACCCAAGGTTGGTATATTTACCTAAATCACGGATGGCTAATGGCCAGATACCGGCATAAACCAACGCATTTGAATATCCCATTAGTACTAAGAACCAGATGGAAATATCTGTTTCCATACCCAGTATATTAACTTTACCCGTTGTGAAGATGGTTAGCAAAGAAAACAGTAATCCCAGCAAAGAACATATCAACAAGGCATTCTTTTGATTCAGGTATTTGGGAATCATCACGATACCAGTTAAATACCCCAGAAAAGTAAAGAACATGGTAAAGGACGGGAAGTTTTTGGCATCACCTTCCAGCGTGAGTCCCATTGTTCCGGCATAATCAATGATTGTTGCCAAAGAAATCATTTGAGAACCCACATGGAAAAAAATAGCCAGAGCACCTAATATTAACCAGGGATATTGAAAAATAGAAGTACGAATATCAACTTTACCTGAAGTACTTTTATTAACGTCTTTCGCATCCAGTTCAGGCAAGATTGAATATCTGACAATAATTCCAAAAATAAATAAGAAAATACCCAATATCAGGTAAGGTGTCATCACACCGCGAATGAGGGTATCCAATGCCGTCTCAAGTTCTGCTCCCGAAAACACGCCTTCCTTGATTTGCTGCATCAGCACCTTGTCCGATTCCTTTATAACAACGGCAGCAAAAACCAAATTGGCTATGATACCGGCCAGTTTGTTTCCTGTACCCACTATACTTAACCGTTTGGCTGCACTCTCACGCGGACCGATGATCGTCACATAAGGATTGGCAGCAGATTGCAAAATAGCCAGTCCTATACCCAGCATGAACAAGCCTATCAGGAATATTTCGTAGGTACGCCAATAAGCAGCCGGGACAAACAACAAGGCCCCCAGTGCCATAAACCACAATCCGAACATGATACCACGTTTGTACCCCACCTTATTCAATAAAAATGAAGATGGAATAGCCATCACCAAATAGGCTATGAAAAAAGCAAAAGTAACCAAGTAAGATTGTACGATGGTAAGTTCGCAGGTCAACTTAAAATACGGAATTAAAATCGTGTTAACCCAGGAAACCAATCCAAAGATAAAAAACAGGGTAGCTAAAATCGCGATTGAAAAAAAATAAGTACGTTTATTGATTACCTGAGGTTGATTATTGTCCATTCAAATACGTTTAATAAATTTCATCATAATATTAAATGTCAAAATTATTAAATATATTAAATCAAATTTCCCTTAAAAGCGTAAAAGTACTTTCAAAAAACGTCACATTTGATTATCAACCTTATATTGCTTGCGATATTCATTTGGTGAAATGTTTTTAAATTTTTTAAATACCCTTGAAACGTTCTTACAATCTTTAAATCCAACTTCATAGGCAAGATCAAACAAGGATCGGTCTGTTGTGAGCAACAGATAAGCCAGGTGTTCGATCCGGCAATTCAATATGAACTGGTAGATAGAAGTGCCAAGATCATTTTTAAATTTCACTTCTAGATTTCTTCTCGAAAGAGGCACTAAATGACACAATTTGTCGATAGAAATATCCGATGCAAAATTCTCCTCAATATATTTGACTACTTCCAGAATATATTTACTCGAGATATCATATTTTTCGGTGGAATGTCTGGTTTCTACTCTGACGGGATTTATGACTATATTGAACTGACCTACCTTTTCTTTTTTTACTAATTTATCAATCAGTCTTCCTGTTTCATAACCACCCTTTTCAAGTTCAAGTACAATTGACGAGATAGGTGGATCAGATAAGTTACAAATCAGTTCATCATTATCCACACCTAAAAGTGATATTTCATCGGGGATCCTGATATTATTTATTTTACATATTTCCGACACCTGTAAAGCGAAATAATCATCACAGGCAAACAGGGCTATTGGCTTCGGCAAAGATAAAAGCCAATCGTCTAAATGAATATGACTTTTACTCCACTGTTCTCCGCTCAAATTTTCAGTTTCGAAATAATAATAATCACCACCTATCTTCTCAACTTCACGCCGGTAACCTTCGGCTCTTTCGAGCGACCAAATCACTCCTTTATTTCCATAAAATGCAAATTTTCGAAATCCTTTCTGAGCAAAAAAATTAGCAGCCATTTTTCCGGCAGCTTTATAGTCGCCGGTAAGATTGGAAAAGTAATCACTCCTTTTCTCGTAGTTCTGAAGTATAATAGGGATTTTGAGGTTTTTCAAGAGATTGACTCCTTCATTTCCCCATTGAGCAACAATAGCATCGGCATTCCATTCTTTCACCCAACGAACAATACCTTCTTTCCCATACAATGTCTTATAATATTCAGGTAGCCGATAAAACATCCATGGCCCGTGTTCTTTAGAATACTTAATTAACCCTTCTAATAATCTTCGAGAGAAATTGCTGGAGTAGTCAAATAATAATAGTATTTTTATCATAGATTCACTAATATTCAGCTACTTTTAATTACAAAAAAAACAGAAAAGACATACTATGAAACAAAGATACAATAAAATTTTCAGAGATAAAAAAATTTTTACTTCATGTAAAAATACTTTTTTGTAAAAAAGCAGTTATAGAGCTATACCGATTTTCTTGTTTGTCAAACTGCTACATTTATTTTATCTTTGGCAATCAAACACACACACATGAAAACAAACAGAAGAACTTTCCTCAAAACCGCCGGAAGCTTAGCGCTCTTCAGCGTTGTTCCGCGCCATGTCCTCGGACGGGGATATATTGCACCGAGCGACCAGCTGACCAAAGGGGTTATCGGCGTGGGCAGCATGGGTAAATCGCATTTCAAATATGACGGTACCCGTGTAGTGGCCATTTGCGATGTTAACAAAAATCATTTGAAAGAAGCAACCGACAGGTTAAAGGAAAATGTAAGTCAGTACCACGATTTCAGGGATTTGTTACTCGATAAAAATGTAGATATCGTTCACATCGCGACACCTCCTCACTGGCACGGACTCATGGCTGTGGAGGCTGCCAAAGCCGGTAAGGATATATTTTGCGAAAAACCCATGACCCGCACCATCGGCGAAGGAAAGAGAGTCGTGGAGGCCATGCAGCAATATGGACGCGTGTTCCGACTGAACACCTGGTTCCGGTTTAAAGACCCTTTCTACGGACTGGGCACTCCGGTAAAACCGTTAAAAAAACTGGTTCAAAGCGGATTACTGGGTTGGCCGTTGAAGGTCACCATCAGTAAACATACCGGTTTCAACTGGAAGTTCTTCTGGATAGGGAAAACAGACCTGGCTCCACAACCCATACCCAAAGAACTGGACTACAACCTATGGCTCGGACCGGCACCTTTCAAACCTTATAATGCCCACCGTACGGCAACTACTTTCCGTGGCTACTGGGATTATGATGGAGGCGGACTTGGCGATATGGGGCAGCACTACATCGACCCGGTACAATACATATTAGATAAAGATTATACAAGTCCGGTGAAAATAGAGGTGGATGCACCTCAACAACATCCGGATGCAGTCGGGGTTTGGAATTCAATTACCTATACTTACGAAGACGGATGTCAGATTGTGCTGTGGGGAGAAGACTACGGTGAGCCCAACACGCCTTACATAGCTGGTCCCAAAGGAAATGTTTACAAGAACTTTGTTTGCGACATTCCCGACTGGCAACGCAAGTTAGCCGATTATCCCGAACCGGCCGATCAAAATACCGATTTCCTGACATGTATCAAAACCCGTCAGAAGTTCGCGTTGAATGAAATGAACGGACATCGTTCTTCTACCATTGTAAACCTGGGTGTAATCGCGTTGCGTCTGAATCGCACCCTGTATTTCAACCCGGTGACACAAGAATTCTTCAATGACCCGGAAGCCAACCGCTTATTGGATCAACCCATGCGGGCACCGTGGAGTATATAAGCCCCCTAACCCCATAAAGGGGGAGCATAGAAGGTGAGGCTGAAGAACTACCACAATTATGTGGATGTCCACAAAAAACTCTTTAAACTCTTAAATTTTTAAATTCTTAAATACAAGAAATGAAACGTATAATAATATTGTTAAGCCTGTTTAGTCTGCTGATGCTCCATCCATCAATGGCGCAACTGCCAAAAAACAGAACTACCGCAACCGTAATAGCCGATGCACTGAGTCAGTTGCCTGCTTCTAACACCCAAAAATACAATCAGGTCATTGCTGAATTGGTTTCTACCGGCGAAGAAGGACTGCTGCAATTAGTTGGCATGCTCAATCCACCCGAGGTGGGGAAAAATGCCACAGTAGAATTTGCACTGAGCGGTTGGACACATTTCTCTACAACGGATGCAGCATTGCGGAAAATGACAGCCAAAGCTTATCTGAAAGCGTTGGATATGACCCAAAACAAAGTCCATAAAGCCTTCATCATCCGTCAGCTCGAATTAGTCGGAGAAGCAGAAAGTATAGATAAATTAGTCAGTTACCTGACTGATGCTGAATTGGTAAACCCGGCAGCTCAGGCATTGGTTGCCATGGACACACCTGAGGCTAAAAAGGCTTTATTAGAAGCCATGCAAAAAGCAACAACTGAGACTGAACTATCAATCATCAATGCCGTAGGACAAACTTTTAATCCGGATGCGGAAACCGTTTTACTGGAGAAACTAAATAAATCAACATCCGAAAAAAGTGATAAAATCATCCTGACCGCTATCAGCAAATGTGGAACCGATTTTTCATTGAAAGCCCTGGAGGAAAAAGCAGCAGCCAACAAATATCAGTATGAAAAATCAGGCGCGTTGGATGCTTATATCAACCTGATTGAAAGGGTGACTGACAGAGAAGATAATAGTTCGGCTCAAAAAGCAGCTCAAAAACTCTTGTCCAATGCAACTAAAAACAACAATTATGAAGCAAGAATTGCTGCATTGAATATTTTGATGCAGATTTCTGACGTAAATAAAGCCACATTGGTAAAAAAAGCTGTCAGTGATAAAGACAAAGCGTATGTCAGTCATGCTTTAAGTTTATATAAGACTCCTGATGAGAAAACCACAAACAGTATCGTTAAAAATATATCCAGGAAAGCAATAGCTACGCAGGAAGTTATATTGTATTGGCTCGGTAATACAAAACAGAAAAAACAACTTCCACTCGTATTATCCTATTTTAACAACGAAAATCCGGACCTCCGCACCGCAGCCATTCGTGCAGCATCCAACATCGGAGGCATAGAGGCGACAAAAGCCATATTGGAATTATTGAAAACAGATGATCCTCAAACCCTCAAACTCATTGAAAACACACTTTTATCTTCGAAAGCTGAAATCAGCTCAGGTGTGATGTCGGCATATGATCAGGCCAGTGAAGAGGGAAAACTGGTTGCCCTAAATGTATTGAGCAATAGGAAAGCCATACAATATGCCACTTTTGTTATAAATGAAATGGAAAAAGGCAGTCCTAACGTTCAACAGAAAAGTGCACAAATCCTGAAAAATGTGGTGACTGAAAAGAATCTCAGTCAACTCTTCAGCCTGATGGAGAAGCCGAAGCAACCCTACCTTTCACCTATACAGGAAGCAATTAATCAGGTGTTGTCCGAACTTTCTGTAGAGAAACAAATGGAAATCATCAACAAACAAATGGAAACATCTTCATTAAAACGGTTGTACTATCCTTTATTAATCAAAACAGGTTCCAAAGCTTCATTTGACATGATTGCCAACACATACAAACAAAGCACAGGAGATGACAAGGAGGCTGCATTTAATGCACTTATCACTTCATCTGATTTCGAGACCATCTATCTGTTATTGGATATTTTGGAAGCTAATCCCCCTGCTGCCAATGCTAAAGAAGCTGTTAACGCCATCCTCAAATTAATTGCATCTTCCGGCAAAACAGGAGAGGTGCAAACTGTATTCCTGCGTACCGTAATGCCTTTTACACAAGACATACAGCAGCAGAAAAACATCATTGGTATATTAGGCAAAGCCGGTACATTCCAGGGATTGCATTATGTTGCTACTTATCTTGAGAAAACAGAATTGAAAGAAGCTGCGTGTCAGGCCATCATTAGTATTGTGCTTGACAGACCTGAGATGGCAGGCGCCTCTACAACAAAAATTTTACAAAAAGTAATGAAAGAAGTGGACAACCCCGATGCCGGCTATCAACGCGATGCCATTCAAAAGTATCTGAATGAAAATTCTAAATCAGGCGGCTATGTTTCACTTTTTGATGGGAAAAGTCTGGAAGGTTGGAAAGGACTGGTTGGCAACCCACTGACCAGAGCAAAAATGACTCCTAAAAAATTAAAACAAGCACAGGAAAAAGCTGATTTAGAAGCTGCAGCAAGTTGGATTCCTACGCAAGGTGAACTAATTTTCACCGGTAAAGGAAATAACCTGTGTACAGAAAAACAATACGGTGACTTTGAAATGTATGTCGACTGGAAACTCTATCCGGGAGCCGAACCTGACGCCGGTATTTACCTGCGTGGTACCCCTCAGGTACAAATTTGGGATACTGCCCGCGTAAAAGTGGGCGCTCAGGTAGGATCAGGTGGTTTGTACAACAACAAAGTCAACCTAAGCAAACCGCTGAAAGTTGCTGATTTGAAATTAGGAAGCTGGAATACATTCTATATCAAAATGATAGGCGAACGTGTTACGGTTTATCTCAACGGCGAGTTGGTAACCGACAATGTCATCATCGAAAACTATTGGGACAGAAATCAGCCTATATTCCCGTTTGAACAAATTGAATTACAAGCGCATGGGAGCAGGGTTGCTTACCGCGACATCTACATCCGTGAAATTGAACGACCCGAACCATTTAAACTATCTGCAGAAGAAGCCAAAGAAGGATTTGAAATTCTGTTCGACGGTACCAGCATGCATAAGTGGACAGGTAACACAACCGACTATATCACTGAAGATTGTAACATTATATTGTATCCGAGCAGAAGTTTCGGTGGCAATCTGTACACCAAAGATCAATTTGATAATTTCGTTTTCCGGTTTGAGTTCCAGTTAACTCCCGGTGCAAACAACGGATTGGGTATTCGTACCCCAATGGAAGGTGATGCAGCATACGTGGGAATGGAGTTACAAATCCTCGACAACGACGCGCCAATTTACAGTAAACTGAAAGAATATCAGTATCATGGTTCGGTATATGGCATCATTCCGGCTAAACGTGGTTACCTGAAACCTAACGGCGAATGGAATTATCAGGAAGTTATTGCCAATGGCGACAACATCAAAATCACCCTGAATGGAACTGTTATACTCGAAGGCAACCTGCAAGAAGCAACCAAAAACGGAACGTTAGACAAAAAAGATCATCCGGGATTGTTTAACAAATCAGGACATATTGCTTTCCTGGGACATGGATCGAAGGTGAAATTCAGGAATATCAGGGTGAAACGGTTGTAATTTTTAATTTCGATTTTTTGTAATTTCGATTTTTATAAATGTAGAGACGTTGCATGCAACGTCTCTACATTTTGTCATGCAACGTCTCTACAATTTCAATAACACGTCAGATACACAACAATATCTTCTGAAGGATAGGTTGTCGACACATAAGTCTTACGTTCTACTACTTCTTCTTGAGGAAATCCGCTACCATCTAAATAAGGCCGGATGGTTATCAATTTATACTCTAAATTTTTGATGCAGGAACGGGTCTCATTACTGTTATTTGTACCATACAAGTAACGATTGGATGACCATTTGTTATGACCATTGGATTTTAATATAACGTTGGTAAAACTTCCGGTAAAATCTTCCTCGAAACGATAGGCGCCATTGCTTAAACGCATCGAATGTGTCACATCCAGGGTGCCTTTGATAAAATTATAAACCATATGCTGATTGATAATTTCTGAACTGGCATTAACAATCATGGTTGAGTCGGTTACTACCTGACTGAAAGTCATGGTTGATTTGAAGTCATCTGCAAAAATGCGGTACACACTCGGGCTAAAAGTAGATGGTTCTACTCCTCCAAATAATATTTGCAGGTCGCCTGACTCTTCAATAGTATGTATCTTTGCCTCGGTGGCAGTACCTTTTCGTACAAAGTTTATCCCGTCAAAGTACTTTAAATCAGGGAGTAGATAATATTCTATTTCATCTGCAATGGAAGTATTTAATATATCTCCGGTATTTTTATTGACAAATAAGAGGTAAGACATGTAATCATTTTGGTTGGGTTTTATGGGGTCATATAAACCTGCCAGTATCGTAATCGTATCCTTTTTACTGACATCCGTCCATTCCATCATTTTAGTATCGCTATTATATCTTCCGGAATACACAGCAACATTTTCTGGTTTCGATTTACGGTAGTATTTAATCAGCATTTTCTGATAACTATTATTGTTATATATCTGTACCATTTTAGAAGATAAATTTCCAAAGGAAAAGTTTACTTTGTCCTTAATCTGAGTTTTATTATCCTTGAACCGGACATATTTATTAATGAACGATTTATAATTTGCTCTCAGGTGTTTCAAGGGGTCGGCATCCGGATCTTCATCCTTATTAAACACATTGAAACCAGTCATACTGCCTTCGTACAAGAATCTCACATAACGGTCATATTCCGTTCCTATGTTCACATCAGCATCTCCGTCAGCCAGATTTTGTTTAATAAAATCATCCAGGTAACCCACCCAGGTGCCGGTGTAGGGAGTTTGTTTCAGCAATTCCACCGGATCGAGCTTTTTGCCGGGTCGGTAGGTTCGCATATAATGCAGGAACAAACTAGCCAGATTCATATCGGCTGTTTGTCCTGAACCGGCCAGTTTTGATACGACAGGGATATTCATCGAATTATACCAGGGTTTCGATAATATGTCGAATATCGAATTTTCATTGAGTTTGGTTTCCAGTGCTTCCGATAGCAACTGCTCGGGCTCGGGCGTTTCCAGATCTTCAGTTTTAGGCCAGACTATTCTATCGGTAAGCGGAGCTGTAGCTTCCATCCAGAAATAATTTGACAACAGAACCGTCATGTAATAATCCTGGGTAAAATGCATATATTCGTGGGCAATTACCGATTTCAGATACTCCCGCTTCCCTTTGATGTCTTCTTTCATGTTGGTTGCTAAAGCAGGATCAATGTAAATATGTCCTCTTCCCGCCAGGTATGTCCTCGCATCAGTCATGCCAGCTGCATTGCCTAATGATTTAAGAAAAACATTAAATCGCAGAGAAGGATGCTCAAGTCCTTTTTCAACAAAGGCATCAATTACTTGTTTTGCATAATAAGCAATATCCTGCACCATATAAGGTGTACCACCACTATTAGGGTCAATATTGGTGTCGTACCATGGATTAGGGTCTTTAGCTGCTTTCGGGCTGTACAGAATATTAATTGTATTCATGTAATCGGCATCATTGTTATAGAACACATTCACCCGATTGTTGGTAAGCCGATGAGTATAACCTGCATATGCAAATTCAAACCAGGCTAACTTGGTCAGGTGATCGGTCATGAATGTCAGCGTTGTATCCCTGCTATCGATACTAACATCTTCAAAAAACACCCACTGTTGCAATGTTTCATCTAAATAAGCAGGTCGGTAATTCTCCAGTTTAATCGGGTCATAACTTGCTTTATCCAGATTTTTAAACTTTATAATCAGTGGCTTTTCAAATTTAGAAGCCTGATCGATGTGCACATCATAAATGAGACTATGCCGAATGACATCATCGGGCATTACCGGGAATTGATCAGATTCTATTACGGTCATTCTTACCTCACCATCAAGTAAATCCTTCGGTAGAGAAATTTCAAGACTGTCTAAATCAATTGTCTTAAAATCTCCACTCAGATTGACAGTTGTGTCATTAATAACTTTACCAAACGGTACCACTTTGATTGTATCGCTGTAGCGTGGGTGACAGTTCGATTCCAGTAAAGCATTCCGGTAATATGCAGTTGTTTTGGGGAAAAGCACCAACTCATTATCCTGCACCGATTCCAGGTTATTTTTCAGTTCAGCCTGACTCATTTCCGGCGATATATCAAACCAGTTTTGCTGATCGAGAGAACCCTGCCATTTCTGCTGTCCCCTTACTTTCCAGGGAGATATCAGTGTAACAAAACGATTGCTTATGTCGTTTCCCCGGATTGATTCTGAATTCATTACTTTCGTTTGATACAGATCATCAAGGTACTCTTGTTCTGTCCAGCTTTTCAATTGGAAAGTGTCTGTAGTTAATGAACTGAGGCAGGGTAACATCAAGCCATTGTTATAATTATATTCAGGGGGATTTTCATTGGTAATCACACAGTAAAATCTTTTATTAAACTGTTCAGGTGTACCTTCCAGCTTCAGTACCGAATCGGTCATAACCAACAAGGCACGGGAAGATGGGTCAGAAGCATCATACGCATACCAACTGTAAATATCGTGCGGACTGGTTCGAGAAATAACCTTTGACGCATGTAAGCGCAGTGTATCTCCCGGCATGAGTCCGAATGTATCAGCCAGCAGGGGTATCGGCTGTTGTTCCCATACCGGATTCAGGATGCTGTCGGAACGGGGGATATCTGCATAGACAAAGCGATTACCTTTCAGAGTGAAGCCAATAAATTTACGGCAAAGTAATTCAAGTGGAATAGGACCACTCATCTGGTTATTATTAAGATATAATTCCGAAGGAGTTATTACCTTCAGCACTTCAGGAATAAATGTCAGTTGGTTATAACTTAAATCCAGCCTGTTCAGGTTTGTAAAATTCAACAGAGAATACGGTACATTCGTCAGTTGATTCCCTGCCAGATCTACTTCGCTCAACAACCCAAGTCTGGAGAAAGATGTTGGTAAGTCACGTAAAGCATTGTATGTAAGTCCAATTATTTTCAAGCCAGATAACTGCCCTATTGATTCGGGCAACCCGATTAGCTCATTGTGGTCAAGCATTAAAGTGGTCAGACTTGACAAATTCCCTATATTATCCGGGAGCGTACGAAACAAATTATTGTTCAGTTCCAG
>JAQVNN010000048.1:12748-16161 GCA_028703105.1 Paludibacter sp.
TCAGCTTCATCAATTTCAAAAGGTTTTGGAGAAATAAATACAACATCTATTAAATTAGTACCAAACGTGTATCCTACCTCTATTGTAGAACTCGTATTTAACTCAAAGTAACCATTTTCATGACCTCCCCATCCAAAATTCAAATGCATAAAACCATTGGAATCATAACCGTCAATCACCAACGCATGTCCCGGATCTCCTGGTAACACAATGTATATTGGTCGCCCCTGTTTGAGCTCCATATATACATAATCTGTTTCGTTTGGGGTTTCAGTCGTTATATAATTTACATGATAATTGAAAAAACGGCTAAAATTACTCATATAACTATGAGTTCCGGGAACACTACCATAAGGATCACCACAGTATTTCATTTCAGCTGCTACTCCCACATGTTTCGATAATTTCAAATAATCTTCGGTTGTTGGTTGTTCCCAATTATAAATGGTATTTCCAAAATCAGCACATTGTTCGCCGTAACCGGAATTTGTATAACAATGAGAGCCAACACCCTGTTGTGGATGTTTGTGGTAAGCCATAATCTGAGCAAGCGCAGTCGCCACACAACCTGTTGGACAACCTCCAACTTCCTCATGACTAAACTGATCCAGATGAATCCCTGCAACATCCAGCATTGGTGCAACAACCGGCTCGGTTGTTGAAACATCACGAACAGGCTGAGCTTGCATCAGAACTCCTTTTTCGTACATCTGTAACAATGCTTTAAAATTAACAGGGAGATCTTCAGCCAGTGAAGTTTGATTATGGGTGTACCCAACAATACGACTTTCGTTATCATTAGCTGCAATAACCACAAAACCTTTCCCCTGCTGCTGTAACACATATACCGGATTGCTTACCGTATCATGTGAACTGTAAACCGCTTCAATCTGATTAGTTTCAGCCTTTATTTTTTGACTTTGACCGGATGGAGATGCAACAACTTTATCGGCAGCAAAGAAAGAAGCTGCCATCTGCCGGACATGTACCGGAATATCTGCAGCAAGAACACTGCCGACCGAAACAGTCAGCAACAGAAAAAGAATATGGAGGTTGGTTTTACGCATAGCGATGCTATTTACTGACAATAACCTTTGTTACCTGATGCAATTCCCCGGCACTGATTACAACATAATAAATTCCATTATCCCAGTTGATTGCGGTTGTAAAATCACCCTGCAAACGCTGGTCGAAACACAACTTGCCATTTGTATCAAACACACGTATTCTTGCATCAAGTGGGAAGTAGCTGTTCACTCTGACAATCAGTTCATTTGAAATCACTGTTGGAGAAACTTTCACAATATCCTCCAGGTAATTAGCTTTAACCTTCGATCTGGTATCAAGTTGTAGCGCTTGTTCCATAAAACAACCCGCCTTGTCACTCACCCGCAACATATAAGTACTCCCGACTTTTGGAGTGACTACAGCAACTTCACCCGTTGCCACAACCGTATCATTTCTCAACCATTCCAATAAATAAGGAGTAGTTCCACCAGTAATATCAAAGCCAATGACTCCCAACACAACCGGAATACCAACCGGCAATGCTTCAGAAAATAATGTCACCACTTCAAGTGCCTGTTCAGATTGCTGTGGCATGCGCATCCGGATGACGGTTTGTGAATGAACCGGCATCAATAGTAGAAAAAAAGCTATTGTCATTATAACTTGCTTCATATCATCAGTTTTTGGGAACAGACAAGGCCAGTCTGAATCCCACTGTTTCACATCTGTAATTAACCCGTTCGTATTCGGTACCCGGCCAGGCAACTTCATAACAGGAAGGTATCAGATACCCCCGGTAATCGGTACGGCATTCCACATTGTCACTAAACAGGGCACTACTATAATAATTTCCACCCCTTATCATCCGCAGTTCGCCCGTAGCCGGACCTTGCGGATTCTTAACCGCTTCATTTGGATAGTCACCATACCAGTCACTACACCACTCACTTAAATTGCCACTCATGTCGTACAATCCCAATTCATTCGGTTTCAGCGTTCCAACGGCATGTTTCTTTGATCCGGAATTTGAGTCTGTCCAAGCAACCTCATCGATTTGATTACTCCCTGCATATATGTATTGCTTTGAATAATTACCACCACGGGCAGCCATTTCCCATTCTGCTTCTGTTGGCAACCTGAAATCAAATTGTGTTTTTTCTTTTAATGCAGGAAGAAAATTCGTTACAATATCGTGGTATGAAATATGGCTAACCGGCAATGAAGAAGCAATATATATCGGATTATCTTTGGCTGAGGTTGTCATCGTGTCGTAGGGCAACACCCCGGTCACAGCTTTGCACAAAGCATTTGACACTTCAACATCAGCAATATAGAAGCTATCCAGTTGCACAGTGTGCGTATAATAACTACTGCCGTAAGCCGATTGAATAAAGCTTCCAGCTTCCACCAGCACCATTTTAAAAGTCACCTCCCCGACAGTAATAGTAATTTGAGATGCACCGGCCTGACTGATGGTAATGTCGTGTTGTTTTGAACTGGTTGTTATACGTAGATTCCCCTTGCGCTGAAAATCAGGATTAGAAGGGACACCAACCAGAATACCTATTTTTCCTTTACCTGATGTTTGGGTACATTGAATCCAGTCCACATCAGTTGTAATACTCCAATTTCCTTTGGTGTTTATGATAAGCAACTGTGCATCCTTGGTACTTGTAAAACGAATGGTTGATACCGCTGCTAACTCGCCGGATTCTTCATCGGGATCTTCATCACCAGGTTTTTCTGTATCGGGAGGTTCAACAACAGGCTCTTCAATATCAGGGTTACAACTTGCCATGGTCATGATGATGACCAATATAAGCAGTTGTATGAGAGCCTTTAAATTCACAAAAACAATTTAATAAAGGAAAACAAGTGATTGCTTTTCACATAATATGTCACAAATATAATTATAATATTTGAGAATCCTCCTGTTTTATTTTCAAATCATTCCTCCCCGAATCCCATCTCGTCTCCTCCTCCATTGTCATTCCGCTGCTGCTCAATTTTCTTCGGCTTCATATTTCCGAAATTATAAGTGGCAGTCAGACCTATCATCCGGCCGGAAAAATAGCTCTCGGAACGTTGATAGAAGCCATCGCCCCAGGTTACAGAACTCCTGCGACGGGTGTTCAGCAGGTCACGTACCATGAAATTCAAACTTAGTTTACGGTCAAATAAAGTTTGACGCAATCCCAAATCAACTGAATAACTGGCCGTCTGGCGTCCCTGAGCAATCAATCTCGGAGCTGAATACTGACCGGTAATTTGTCCGAAGGTGTTTTTCCCTAATATGACATTACCTATAACACGTCCGGTCCAGCTGAAGTTTTCCTGTTCCGGAATATTCCTTGTAATACTGTTGTTATACGGGCTGATATAGGTAGATGCGTACAATTTATTAT
>JAQVNN010000049.1 GCA_028703105.1 Paludibacter sp.
AAGTGGTAAATTTCGTTGTCGTCGATTATCAAAAAGCGGTCATGACTTTTGGCAAAAGATTTTAGTTCGAAGTTTCCATACTGCTCGTTGACTTTTTGCACATCCAGGATCAGTTGTTTGCTGATGGTTTTGGTGAGTAACAGCACTTTTACATCATTTCCTTTCTTGGACAAATGAGTCAATGTAATTTCGTCAATGTAATTGTCAATAAGCACGATGCTTTGCTGAGCAGAGCGAATGATTTTAGAAGTCAGTTCGTAAGCATCGAAAACTTGTCCGTCGAAGAAAACACCTTGTTTGGGAATCAAATGCGTATTAATTTGTAGATCGATTTCCGTAATTTTTTGTGAGAGGGCTTGCACATTGTCTTCGATACGGTTCATCCGGTTATTAATCGAATAACCTTTCAGCAGGTAATCTTTTAGGATTTTGTTTGCCCAAATGCGGAATTGGGTGCCTTGTTTAGATTTAACACGATATCCAACAGAAATGATTACATCGAGGTTGTAATACTCAACATAAAAGGTTTGCGTTTTCCCTTTTACTGCTCCATGTTGAGTGGTTGTCGCAAAATTTGCGACAACCACTTCTCTAATCAATTCTCCTTCACAAAAAATATTGATAATATGCTTTCCAATGGTTTTTACATCTCTTCCGAAAAGTATAGCAATTTGCTGACGATTTAACCAAACGGTTTCCTCATCAATTCGGACTTCAATGTGTTCGCTGAGTTCATCAGGACGGTATAAAATAATTTCGTTTTTCATCATGAAAACGTGATTGGGTTTAGGATTTTGCATCTAAACGGGGTATTTTAAACAAACAAAAATTCCGGCAGTGAAATTATAAAAAATGGCACATTTATACAAGTCTATTAATGCATTTTATTTTTAGAAATGGAATCTTCAATTCGTTTGATTCTTGACTGAATGGTAACCGTAAGTAACCCTTCTTGTTACGTACCATAAATCATTCCACTAACGTACCGGCTCACCGCCAAAGTAAAAAAATTGAAGAATGTCATCATCCCAACACAACCCCTACCTGTGCACAGGCAACCACACCGGCAGTTTCGGTTCTGAGACGACTTTCGCCAAGAGAAACGGGTTGGAATCCGTGTTGGAGGGCTTTCTCGACTTCTTCGGGACTGAAATCACCTTCGGGACCAATGAGGATGAGTATATCGTCCTGACCGGGCAGCATGCTTTTCAAAAGGTTTTTGTCGCCAGGATAGCAATGGGCGATGAATTTTGCTTTCGCTTTATGTAGCTTGAGTAGTTCATCAAAAGTACAAAGCGGGGTTAATACAGGAAAATATGCTTTGATGGATTGCTTGGCAGCTGAAACGATGATTTTTTCGAGACGATCGGTCTTGATAATTTTGCGTTCGGAATAGCGGCACAACACAGGCGTGATGGTGTCGATACCTATCTCAACGGCTTTTTCAAGAAACCATTCGAAACGTTCGATATTCTTAGTAGAAGCAATGGCAATGTGCAGCCTGTAATTTCGCTTGCCATAGTCGAAAATGGATTCGGTAATTTCAAATGCACAATGCTTCGGATGTGGCAGGGTTATCCTGGCCTGATGATACCCGCCTGTTCCATCCACGACCACAATAGCATCCCCTGCCTGCAATCGCAATACCTTGACAGCGTGCAGGGATTCTTCTTCGGAAAAAAGAGAGGAGGCGATATTGGGGACGTAGAAGAGATGCATAATTTTGTCAAACGTCAAACGTCAAACGTCGAACGACTAAGGTCAAAAAACAAGATTAGAGTGAATATAAAGTCCAATATTTCTTTAACTTAAGACATTCGTCATTTGACTTTAGTCATTAGTCGAAAAGTAAACCTCTTTTTTCGCTGCCAACAGCGTATTTTTCAGCAACGAAATAATCGTCATCGGCCCTACGCCACCGGGAACGGGTGTGATGTAGGAGGCTTTGAGCGCTACTTCGTCGAAGGCGACATCGCCTTTCAGTCGGAAACCGGATTTGGTTTCGGTGGAGGCTACGCGGGTGGTACCTACGTCGATGATCACGGCGCCTTCTTTCACCATGTCGCCTTTCAGGAATTCGGGTGATCCGAGGGCGGCGATGATGATGTCGGCCTGCAGACATATTTCCTTCAGGTTTTTGGTGCGACTGTGACAAACGGTTACAGTGGCATCGCCGGGATAAGCTTTTTGCATCATCAGCGAAGCCACGGGTTTACCCACGATGTTTGAACGTCCGATCACCACGCAGTTTTTACCGGATGTCGGGATGTCATATCTTTTGAGTAATTCCATGATACCAGCAGGGGTGGCTGAAACAAAACAGGGCAATCCAATAACCATGCGACCCACGTTCACGGGATGAAAGCCGTCCACATCTTTTCTGTAATCAATGGCTTCTATGACTTTCTCTTCTGAAATGTGTTTCGGCAAGGGCAACTGCACGATGAATCCGTCTACATCGGCATCATTGTTTAGCTTATCTATCTCAGTCAGCAATTGGGCTTCGGTAACATCAGCCTCTAAAGCAATGCGGGTGGATTTGAAACCGACCTGCTCACAGGATTTCACCTTGTGCGCCACGTAGGTCTCGCTACCGCCATCATGCCCCACAATGATAACCGCCAGATGGGGTTGTTTTCCGCCATTGGTGATGATTTGTTGTACTTCTGCGGCAATCTCTTGCTTGATTTGGTCGGAAATGGCTTTGCCATCGATGATTTGGTAATTGGTCATTTTAAAAAGTCTAAAGTCTAATGACAAACGTCTAACGACTGACGTCTAACGTCTAACGTCAAGCGTTAAAACGATTGTTTTAGTTTGTTTCAATGTATTTTATATGTAATCAAAATAAATATTTTAGTCAATTATTAGACGTTTAACGTTAGACGTCAGTCGTTAGACGTTTGTCGTTAGACGTTAGACGTTAGACGTTTGTCGTTTTACCGTCGTTTCCCCGCTTTCATCTTGCCAGGTTTCATGGTGGTGGCCATGCGCATCATTTTGCTGGTTTGCTCGAATTGCTTCAACAGGCGGTTGACTTCCACGATGGTGGTGCCGCTACCATTAGCGATGCGTTGTTTCCGGCTGCCATTCAACAGCGAAGGATTTTCTCTTTCTTTGGGTGTCATCGAATGGATAATGGCTTCGATGCCTTTGAAAGCATTTTCATCTACATCCACATCTTTCAGCGCTTTCCCCATACCGGGAATCATGGCTGCCAAATCCTTGATATTACCCATCTTCTTGATTTGCTGTATCTGAGAAATGAAGTCGTTGAAATCGAACTGGTTCTTCGCGATTTTCTTGTGCAAACGACGGGCTTCTTCTTCGTCGTATTGCTCCTGCGCACGTTCAACCAACGTCACAACATCACCCATCCCGAGTATACGATCTGCCATACGTTCGGGATGGAATACATCCAATGCATCCATCTTTTCGCCGGTTCCCACAAATTTGATGGGTTTGTTTACCACCGAGCGAATGGATAGGGCTGCACCACCGCGGGTATCACCGTCTAACTTAGTCAGAATTACACCGTCGAAGTCAAGTTTGTCGTTAAATTCTTTGGCTGTATTAACGGCATCCTGACCGGTCATGGCATCCACAACGAAAAGGATTTCTTGCGGCTTTAATGCTTTTTTTATGGCGGCAATTTCTGTCATCATCATCTCATCAATGGCCAAACGACCGGCTGTATCGACAATCACAACATCGTGGTAATGCTGCTTCGCATATTTGATTGCAGCCTCTGCAATGGCTACCGGATTTTTGCTTTCTGGCTCGGAATATACCGGTACTTGTAGTTGTTCACCAAGTACCTTCAATTGCTCAATGGCAGCGGGACGATACACATCACACGCAACCAACAGCGGACGTTTGCCTCTTTTGTTTTTCAACAGATTGGCTAATTTACCGGAGAAAGTCGTTTTACCGGATCCCTGCAAACCCGACATCAGGATGATGGCCGGATTGCCTTTTAAATCGATGTCAACACTCTGACCGCCCATCAGCTCCGCCAGCTCATCGTGCACGATTTTCACCATCAACTGAGAAGGTTTCACTGAGGTGAGCACATTCTGACCCAACGCTTTTTCCTTTACGGTGTCGGTAAAAGTCTTCGCAATTTTAAAGTTCACATCGGCATCCAACAGTGCTTTACGCACATCCTTCAGCGTTTCTGCCACGTTGATTTCGGTAATTCTTCCTTCCCCTTTCAGGATTTTAAATGACCTGTCTAACCTCTCACTTAACGATTCAAACATATTATATCATTATTAAATTTTAAACCACATTAGTCACATCAGTAAATATTAGTCTCATTTTTGAAACATATTACTAAAGTTTTCTAATGTGACTAATGTGGTTCAATTTCTATCAAAATATTAAAGCGTTGCAAAAGTACAAAAAAATGATGTATTTCTTAAACAAAAGGCCTACTTTTGTGTTTAAGATTACTGAATAATTTCTTTATTTTTAAAACTCAAATGACATTGATAGCAAAACTCAGCAAGCGTTATGCAAGCAAACAAATGAACGGTAAAAAGTTACCGCAGAACAAAGTTGACAACATACTCGAAGCCATCCGCTTAGCCCCTACTTCTATGGGATTGCAGCCTTTTAAGATATTGGTTGTTGAATCTCAGGAAATAAAAAACAAAATTTTTGAAACGGCTGCTCCAGGACAACCACAGATTCCGAATGCCTCTCAGGTACTTATTTTTGCCTGCTACCGGAAGGTGACGGATGAAATTTTAGATACTTATTTCGATCTGATTAATAAAACCCGACCGATGTTAGCCAAAGAAAAGGTCATAGCTTATCGCAACATGATGAATGGTTTACTAAATAAAACTGCCGATGAGAATTTTCAATGGGCTGCCCGTCAGGCATACATTGCCCTTGGGTTCGGACTGACTGCGGCAGCAGAACAGGAAGTAGATTCTGTACCCATTGAAGGTTACAACCCGGAAGCGTTGGATAAACTTTTAAATTTACACGAACGAAACTTGGGGTCTGTCTGTATGTTCGCTATCGGTTTCCGGAACGAAGAAACAGACTACAACGCACGTCTGCCTAAAGTAAGAAAAAGCACGCTGGATTTGTTTGAATTTTTATAATATTATAGCTCCCTCGCTTCGCTCGGGATGACACTTTTAATCACAGTCTGTCATCCCGAACGAAGCGAGGGAATTAATTTCAATAAAATAACGTAACTTTGTGGCTCATTTCTTCATTTCATGATCGATCATTCTGTATTCAACAATAAAAAAGTTGTCTTTCACACCCTGGGATGCAAACTGAACTTTGCCGAAACTTCCGCCATTGGGAAAAAGATGTGCGAAGAGGGTTTTGTCAAAACGAAATCAGGCGAACAGGCTGATGTTTGCGTTATCAATACCTGCTCAGTGACCGATGTGGCAGACCGTAAATGCCGTCAGGCAATTGGTAAATTGCACCGTCAGCATCCGAACGCTTTGATGGTGGTGACAGGCTGTTACGCTCAGTTGAAACCGGAGGAAATTGCCAAAATAGAAGGAGTAAACTTAGTGCTGGGGGCGAACGAAAAGTTCAGTATCCTGGAATACCTGCGCAATTTAAACAAAGATGATTCCGCTGTTATCCACCACGGCTCCGTGAAACGGGTCAGGGAATTCAAACCTTCCTGCTCCCGCGACGATCGTACCCGCTACTTCCTGAAAGTGCAGGACGGTTGTGATTATTTCTGTACCTATTGCACTATCCCCATGGCCAGGGGAAGAAGTCGCAGTGCTTCGGTAGCCGAAACGGTTGAAATGGCTAAAGAAGCCATCCGCGAAGGCGCGAAAGAAATCGTACTTACCGGTGTCAACATCGGCGATTTCGGCAGAAGTACCGGTGAAAGTTTCTTCGACTTAGTCAAAGCATTAGATAATATCGATGCCGATGTCCGTTTCCGGATTTCTTCCATCGAACCCAATCTCCTTTCAGATGAAATCATTACCTTTGTGTCGCAAAGCAAAAGGATTATGCCACATTTCCACATCCCGCTGCAGTCGGGAACGAATGAGGTGCTAAAACTGATGAAAAGAAAGTACGACCGGGAACTCTTCGCTCACAGGGTAGAGAAAATCAAGTCTGTGTTACCGGATGCTTTCATCGGCGTTGATGTGATTGTAGGGGTACATGGCGAAACTGCCGAACTGTTTGAAGAATCCTGCCGTTTCATCGATTCACTGGATATTTCACAGTTGCACGTATTCACCTATTCGGAGAGAGCCGGCACAAAAATGCTGGAAATCGAGCATCACAACTCAGTCACCGAAAAGAAAAGAAGAAGCGACATCCTGCATTTGCTTTCAGAGAAAAAAACAAAGGCGTTCTACGAAAAACATCGGGGCAAAACCTACCCAGTATTGTGGGAAAGCCGCAGTCACGGAGAAAATATGGTGGGTTTCACCTCCAATTACATCCGGGTCGAAAAACCATCTGACCGCAATCGCATCAATACGGTGGAAAGCGTTGTTTTAGGAGCATGGAACGAAGAGGGAAACGCGTTAAAAGCGAAAAGCGAATAGCAATATTTAACACATCAATAGCTCCGGGTTTTAACCCGGAGATTAGGGTTTTAACCCGGAGATAATGATAAAAACGTTAGATAGAAGAAATTAAATATCATGTTAGCAAAACGAATCATCCCCTGTCTGGACATCAAAGACGGGAAAACAGTAAAAGGTATCAATTTCGTTGACATCAAGGATGTAGGCGACCCGGTGGAGTTGGGTTCATTATACGCCGCTATGGGCGCGGATGAACTGGTATTCTTAGACATCACAGCCACCAACGAGAAACGTAAAACGCTTTCGGAACTGGTGACCCGCATTGCGAAACACATCAACATCCCTTTCACCGTGGGAGGAGGGATTTCGAGTGTGGAAGACGTATCTTATCTCCTGTCCTGTGGTGCCGATAAAATATCGGTGAACACCGCCGCTGTTCATAACCCGCAGCTCATTAAAGATCTGGCAGGTCAGTTTGGCAGTCAGTGCGTGGTATTAGCCATCGACACCAAATGCATTGATGGTGAATGGTATGTTTTTCTGAATGGCGGACGCATTCCTACCGACATCAAAACAGTGGAATGGGCAAAGGAAGCCGTTGCATTAGGCGCAGGCGAGATCCTGCTGACCTCAATGAACCACGACGGTACCAAGGACGGATTTGCTCTGGACATCACCCGTGCAGTTTCAGAGGCAGTTAATGTGCCGGTCATCGCCAGTGGTGGTGCCGGCAAGATGGAACATTTTGTGGACGTTTTCACTGAAGGTAAGGCCGATGCAGCATTAGCGGCCAGCATCTTCCATTACAAGGAAATCGGCATTCCGGAATTGAAAGCGTTTTTGAAAGAAAAAGGTATTATTGTGAGATAAAAACGAAAACAATAGGTAAATATGCCAAAAATAGTTGGTAAAAATCTTTGAGAAGCTTACTGTCATTGTTTAAACCTTATTTTCTTACAGAACTACCTTAATAGCAATGTACACCCTACTATACCTAACCTTATTACCTTATTTGTGATTGAAAAAATGGTATAAATGCAAAAATTTATTTAATAATAAATAAGGTATAAGGTTTTAAAAGAACCGGGATTTTATTTCAGCTAATAATTTTTTCTGAAATCCACGAAGAATCGTGTATATGATAAGTGCGATACCCATGCCCAACACCATACCGCCGAATATATCCAGCGGATAATGCACACCCAGGTATATACGCGAATAAGCGACCATGATAGCCCAAAAGAAAATCGCCCAGGTATATAACTTTTGTTTCAGTATCAGCGAACTCAGGAGAGCAAAACCAAACACGTTAGAAGAATGCCCGGATACAAAGCTGAAATTTCCGCTTAAATAACCATTCACGTGGTGCACCAGTTCTTTCAGTGCCGGTTCGTGCGAGGGTCTTAGCCTTTCAAAAAATGCCTTGGTCAGGTTCGTCAGCTGGTCAGTCAACACCACACAAAGAACTATCGACAGGATGATCCAGATCGATTCCATTTTCCATTTTTTGATGATAAAGACAACCACAGCTAAGTATAATGGTATCCAAACCCAAACTTTACTGATGATATACATAAACTCATCCAGCAAAGGGGTATGTAACCCATTCAAAAACAAAAACACCTTTGTATCCTGCAACAATAACCAATCTATAAAACTCATATCTTCTCTACGTATTTACTTTCTACCCAACCTACACTCCCACTGGCCAGTTTTACCTCAAACCAATCGCCTAAAGTGCTTACAACATCCACACGGGTACCTTCATGTAATTGAAACAAATCTGTTCCACTTCTGTCCGGAGAACCTTTGATTACAACGGCTCCTGTCATGACAATTCCGGCTTCATGATTCACCATCTGATTTTTTCTGACACCTGAAAAAACAAGAGATACGATGCTGATAATCATCAGGACAGAACCGATATAGAAAGATGTTTTGCGTAGCACTTTTGTATTTCCGAAAACAAATAACAGCAAGGCAACCAGTGCCGGAATAAAGAAAACAGCCGCTAAATAAAACCATCCGTTCGAAGTCATCAGTTTCATGATGGCCTCAACCCATTTTTTCAGAAAGAAAGTATCAGAAAGTTCAATATTATCGATTACCTTCTGGTTCGCAAATTCCAGATTAAACCGGGCATCTGCATAACGTGGAGCCAGACGCAGGGCGCGTTCGTAATTTAATATGGCTTTGCCCAGTTCATTCATCCTGAAATAGGCATTCCCCAGGTTGTAATAGAGCTCCGGAGCAACTCCCTGATTTACCAGGATATCTTCGTATTTCAGGGCAGCTTCTGTGTATTTCTTATCTGCGTATAACTTATTGGCTTCTTCTACGGCAGTTGCTTCGGCACGGACAAACCCGGCGATCAAAAGCATCAACATGGATGATATTATTATTCTTCTCATATACCGTTTACTTTTTAATGACATCTTCGAGTTGACTGATGACATCTATTGTTTCTTCATACAGATTACCCATTTCCTGTTGTCCCGAATTCGGTGCAAAACGGGCATATTCACAGGTATTCAGAATATTTTTCAAGCGGCTGATCAACTCGTCGCTGACTTTATCCGAAGTCAGTTTCTCTATCACGATTTCCTTGTTAATTGCTGCCACAGGGATAATCAGCTTATCGCTGAGGTAACTCCATACGGCTTTCATCACTTCTTCGTAGAATTTATCCTTATTGCCTTCACGCAGCAGTTTCTGTGCGAATTTGAGACGTTTGCGGGCAATACGGTTGGCTTTCCTGTTTTTCACCATATTCAGGTCGGCATTATCTTTGACCTGTTTTCTGAACAACAGATACAACACAAACGAAATCAGCAGCGGAATGACAAACAAGAGCCACCACACAAACTGCTCAAACACATAAACTTCTCCCTTTTGCAATTGGATATTTCCGGTGTAGATATGGCGGATATCGTTTCCAAGCTGTTTAACATCTTCTTTGTTTGTAAAATTGCTGACAACCGGATTTTCTTCCACAGTACCATCACTCTTCAGCACCTGAATGCTGTAGTTTGGTGTCCGCATCGTTTTATATTGATTCTCCTTCGGATCGAAATAGGCAATTTCCGTGGAAGGAATCTCAAAAGATCCTGCATGTCGCGGGATAAACATGATTTCGACGATTTTATTCCCCGTCAATCCGGCAGCGGATGTCTTGAAATTATTGGTAACTTTCGGATCATACACTTCAAACGCATCCGGAAATTTGATATCCGGATTTTTCAGCAGCTTCATATTGCCACTTCCACCAATATTGATTTTCAAGGTTACCGCATCATTCACTTTAACCTGGTTTGCCGACACGGAAGAAGTCAGACTGAACTGTCCCACCACCCCGTAGAACGACACGGGTTTACCCTGCGGAAGCGGTTTTACACGTATCCTGGTAGCAGGAACTTCTATGCTGCGGGCAACGTTCGAATAAGACTCAAAGAAATCGTCAAAGATACTTCGTACCGGTTGTTTACTCTGTACGCGGATGATGGCCTCAAAGGTCGCTTTATCGATAATCAGTTCACCAGATGTTTGTGGGTAAAGGATAACCTCATACAGTACAGCCGTCAGGAAATTGCGACCATTGTAACTCTCATAAGCCAGCTGGGTGTTTCCGGTCTGTTCGAACTCTTGCTTCAGGAATCCTTTGAAATCCGGCATACTCTTGTTGCTGAACTGAATAACATCGTAAGTCGTGTATAACTTATAAGTAAGTTTTACAGCTTCCTGTTCAAACACATTATTTCGTGAAATAATAGGTCTGATAAACAGATTGGATGCCGATATGGAGGAACCAGCAGCAGATGATTGCGAAGAGGAAGAAGATGAAGAAGAAGTAGAAGAACTTTTATCATCCTCCGGAAGCACTTTGATACTCAATCCATTGGAAGTTACCTTTTGTCCGTCAATTGTAACTGTTGCCGATGGAATGGTGAATGTTCCGGTTTTCTGTGCCTGCAATGTATATGTGAAAGTAATGGAAACGGATGAGGTCATATTCCCGTTGACAATCTGCGAACTGTAGCTTTCAGATTTAAACGGACCAGCCAGAATATCAAAATTGGTAATAGCCGGCGCCCTGAAATCCGTTACTTTGGCATTGGCCATGTAGGTAATCTGAAAGGGTCGCCCCATGATAACTGTACCGGGAGCGGATGCAGTAAGTTTGGCTTCATCATTGGCAGCCATACTAAAAGCAATCAGCATGAAAACTGCTACAAGCAATATTTTATTCCCTATCTTTCGCATAACATCCATATAGTTTGCATTTCAGGTCATTAATTACCAATCCTTTTCAACGGATCGTCTGGAACTTGGCGGCATTTTTTTAGCCTTCTCCATCGTATCGTCCTCATCCTGCATCAAGGCCTGCAAGATTTGTTCTGCCTTGTCTTTCGACATATCTCTCGGCTGATTCTGTTCCTGAGGCTTTGATTCGTCGGGTTTATTTTGTTTTTCTTTTTTATCCTCTTCAGGCTGTTCTTTTTCTTCCTCCTTGTTATTCTGATCCTTGTTATTTTCCTGATTTTTCAACAGGTACTGTGCCAACGCCAGGTTATAACGTGTTTCATCATCTTTCGGATTCAGTTTCAGTGAATTCTTATAGGCCTCGATACTTTCAGCCACTTTTTGTTGCATCAACAAAGCATTTCCCGTATTATGAAGGGCTGATGCCAGCTTTTCTTTCGGTATTTTATCCGTCGGAACGATCTTTTGATATTGTTCGAGCGCCTCGGCATATTTTTCCTGCTTGAATAAAGCATTTCCCAGGTTGTAGGTTGCCTCCAGCGATTTCGAATTTTTCAGCAACCCTTTCCGGTAAGCGATTTCAGCTTCAGTAAACTTGTTCGATTTATAGTGCCGGTTGCCTTCGCGGATATATGCATTCTCTTCCTGTGCAACAACCGGAAAGGTCATGCACGAAATCACCATGAATAATATCATTTTTTTTGTTTCCATACGCCCCTTATAACTTCTCTTTTAAATCAAATATTTTCAACCTGCTGAAACGTTTATTAATTCTTTCCAGGATAAAAATATCCATCAGCAACAATACCAGTGCAATGATAGCAAATGACTGAAATTGTTCGTTATAATTCGAAAAAGTGGTTGTAGTCAATTCCGTTTTAGCTAATTGATCCAGCTCATTCGACACTGCCCGCAAAGCAGCATTGGTATTATCAGCCCGCACATATACACCCTGACCGGCACTTGCAATATCGTTACACATGACTTCATTTAATTTCGATACCACCACATTTCCGTCTTTGTCTTTCCAGAAACTCATGGTTCCGTCAACGGGAATGGGAGCGCCTTCGGGTCGTCCCATACCGATTACATGCACCACGATACCTTCTTTCTGTGCCAACCGCGCAGCTTCTACCGCATTATCCTCATGATTTTCTCCATCGGTAATCAGGATGATGGCCTTTGAAGCCGGACTCTTCGGATTAAAGGATTTAATGGCTAAGTCAA
The DNA here is from genome assembly GCA_028703105.1 of Paludibacter sp. GTDB lineage: Bacteria > Bacteroidota > Bacteroidia > Bacteroidales > Paludibacteraceae > Paludibacter. The sequence goes on from JAQVNN010000049.1 coordinate 12,024, forward strand.
CAGCGGAACCGATAGCCGTACCCTGACGGGCAATCAGTTTGGGTGAAATGGTACTGAGAAACATCTTGGCCGACACATAATCTGCTGTAATCGGCAATTGGGTAAAGGCATCTCCGGCAAAAACCACCAAACCGACTTTATCGTTACTCATATTGTCAATTAATTGTGAAAGTATCTGTTTTGATTTGGCTAACCTGTTCGGTGCGACATCCGTAGCCATCATGGAGTTTGAAATATCAAGTGCAATCATGACTTCGATGCCCTGACGTTTCACTTCTTCAGCTTTGGTTCCGAATTGCGGACGAGCAAGTACAACCACCAACAGCATCAGCACTACCATCTGCATGATAAATTTAACGGTTGGTCTGACCGTGGATACGTTCGGCATCAACCCCTCCAGCAAGTCCGGATCTCCAAATGCAGCTATATTCTTGCGTTTCCGAATTCTGTAGAACACAAAAATCAGGGTCAGCAGGGGTACTACCAACAACAAATATAAATATTCCGGTTCTGCAAATCTAAACATATATGATTATAAATTTACTCCTTTTAAAAAGTCTAACGTCTAATGTCAAACGACAAATGTCTAAAGTCAAATGATTAATGATTAATGATTAATGACTTAACTAACCACTAACCACTATTACGGTATTTTACGCAAATACGCATTCCTGAGCAATATTTCTATCACTAGCAGCACAAAACCTGCCAAAGCAAAAATAAAATATTCTTCGTATTTTTTATTGTACTCCCTGACACTGATCCTGGTTTTCTCCATTTGATCAATCTCCTGGTAAATACTTCTCAGTTTGTCATTATTCGTTGCCCTGAAGTATTTTCCTCCGGTCATGGAGGCTATCTCTTCCAAAGGTTTCTCATCAAAGGCCGACTCAATCTGCTGATATTGTCTGCCCAACGGTGTTTGTATCGGGATATTGACCTTCCCGTACGAACCTACACCGATTGTATATACACGGATACCGAAGGCCTGAGCCAGTTCTCCTGCCGAAACGGGAGCGATGTCTCCCCTGTTGTTATCTCCATCGGTCAGCAGTATCACAACTTTCGACTTGGCTTCGCTGTCTTTCAACCTGTTTACTGCATTTGCCAATCCCATCCCGATTGCCGTTCCGTCCTCAATCATCCCGTATTCAATGCTGTTGAACAGATTCACCAACACGGCATGATCGGTTGTCAGGGGACATTGAGTAAAGCTCTTTCCTGCAAAAAGCACCAGACCGATGTTATCATTGGGTCTCGACAGGATAAATTCGTTGGCAACCGACTTAGATGCCTCGAGCCGGTTGGGACGAAAATCTTCCGCCAGCATGGAACCCGAAATGTCAAGCGCAATGATAATGTCGATACCTTCTGTGTTTTCAGTCCGCCAAGAATTGGAAGCCTGCGGACGCGCCACTGCAATCACGATCAGGATAACAGCCAGCACCCGCAACACAAAAGGTAAATGCAACAACCTCAACCGCATGCTCTTCGGTGTGCTTGTCAGGTTCCGGTGCGATGATATCTGCAAACTGGCATCCGACTTATATAATTCTTTGATATACCAGTAAATAACCGGTATAAGAATCAACAGCGCAAATAAATATTCGGGGTTATGAAATGTCATCTTCCTTTATCTCCTCTTCTGTTTTAGGTTCTTGCTCTTCCTCGATTTTGGTCTCATTCACAAACACGAAAGCGTTATTCAGACTCAGTTCATGTTCATCGGGACCCACATTCCATTTGGCGAATTTGATTAAATCGGCCAAGTGCAAAATTTGTTGCAGTTTTTGATATACCGCTTTCTTTTCTATTCTCAGGAAGTTTAATTGCGTCAGAATCTCATCCGAAGTCATTTCCATAGCCGGAATCTCAAACACTTCTTCAATATATTCCCGCAACACATCCGTCAGTTCGGAATGGTATTCCTTATGCCTGTTCTGTTGCCATAATTTCTCCTGCCTGATTTTCTCCAGTCTGCTAATGGCCAACTCATAAGGTGGAATATTGGGTTTCACCTCTTCCGGAGTCACCACTTTTCGTCTCTTCAATAAAATTACGATCAGGTAAACCAGCGCAACAAGTAACACCGCGCCAATCAGCCAGGGCAGTAATTTCTTCAGAAAATATTTCAAACTGAATTCCGGTTTGAATACATCTTTGATGTCGGCCACCTGAATATCGGTCGTATCGATCACAAAAGGCTGAACCACTTTCAGCGACAAATCTTTCGACCAGATTGTATCTTCACCTGAAACAAAAGGGAAAGGGGGAATCAGCAGCAGGGTATCTTCAAACGAAGTGACAACGTACGACTGCCGGATATCGAGGTGACCATCGGCAGCTTTCACGGTATCACCCTTCAAACGGTCAACAATTTCGAGTCCTTTTACTATTGCATCTGAAAAAATAGGGGCTTGTACAAATTGGCCGGGTTGCTGGCTGTACACAAAATGCAACTGCGTCTGCTGCCCAATCCAGATTTGAACAGAATCGATACTTGCATTTACCGTAACCTGTTGCGCCAGGATATCCGTCTTGCACAGCAAGGTTATCAACAGTATAAAAATTGTAATCCTTTTTCTCATCTTCATTTCTTTTTACATCCGTGCAAAAGGTAATTTCAAGCTATCATGCCCTCATTTTAAAGAGCTTTTTCAGGGTCTTCACATAGTCTTCCGAAGTACTCATAGATACAGAATCGACACCTGATTTTGTAAATGTCTTCTGCAATTCAAGCTGACTCTCACCCCAGGCATGCCGGTAGGTTGTTCTCAACCTTTTATCTGAAGTATCCACCCAGATACGATTGCCGGTTTCAGCATCTTTCAGTTTCATCAAGCCCACATCCGGTAAATCTGTTTCCCTGATGTCATATACTTGCAACGCAACCACATCGTGTTTTCTATTGGCGATGGTCAACTCTTTTTCAAAATTTTGATCAATGAAGTCAGAGATGATAAAAGCCACCGATCGTTTTTTAATGGCATTGGTAAAATAACGTAAGGCCTCTGCGATATTCGTCCGTGTACTTTCCGGTTTGAAATCAATCATTTCACGGATGATGTGTAAGACGTGCTTTTTCCCTTTCTTCGGAGGGATAAACTTCTCAATTTTATCTGAAAAGAAAATGACCCCGATTTTATCATTATTCTGAATAGTTGAAAAGGCAAGCGTTGCCGCCACTTCTGTGAAGATATCCATTTTCAGTTGCGAAACCGTACCGAAAACCCGGCTTCCTGAAACATCAATCAGCAGCATCACAGTCAACTCCCTTTCTTCTTCAAAAATTTTGATATAGGGATGACCAAAGCGGGCTGTCACGTTCCAGTCGATCGAACGCACATCGTCACCATACTGATATTCACGAACTTCCGAGAAAGTCATACCCCTACCCTTGAAGGCAGAATGGTATTCTCCCGCGAAAATATGATTGGATAAACCTCGAGTTTTTATCTCAATCTTCCTGACTTTTTGTATGATTTCGCTTGTTTCCATACATCAGGGCACTTCAACTGAATTTAAAATTTCGGTAATAATTTCGTCTGAAGTCATGTTATTGGCTTCAGCTTCGTAACTCAGTCCGATACGATGACGCAATACATCGTAACATACCGCCCGCACATCTTCCGGAATCACATAACCGCGACGTTTGATAAAGGCATACGCCCTTGCTGCCAGCGCCAGATTAATAGAAGCACGCGGAGAAGCGCCGAAGGAAATCATTTCCTTGAGGGTATTCAGTCCGTATTCCTGCGGGAAACGGGTAGCAAAAACAATGTCGATGATGTATTTTTCGATTTTCTCGTCGATGTAAACCTGACGAACCACATCGCGTGCTTCGATGATTTCTTTGGGAGTCAGCACCGGTGCAACCTGCGGTTTTTCCTTTTTCAGGTTCTGACGGATAATGAGTTTTTCTTCTTCTTTTTTGGGATAGTTAACAACCACTTTCAACATGAAACGGTCAACCTGTGCTTCAGGAAGCGGATAAGTTCCTTCCTGCTCAATCGGGTTCTGGGTAGCCAACACCAAAAACGGCTCAGGCA
>JAQVNN010000050.1 GCA_028703105.1 Paludibacter sp.
TATATTTATTATTATAACAACTTCAGAATCAAAAACAAACTAAAAGGACTAAGTCCGGTTATGTTCCGAACTCAGTCCTCATAAATTTTAATTATTAATCCGTCCAACTTTTTGGGGGCAGATCAAATTCATTGATTTTACGGGCTTTTACTGATTTTTGAAATCTTTTTTGCGGAAAGTGAGGGATTCGAACCCTCGGTACAGTTACCCGTACAACGGTTTTCGAGACCGTCCCATTCGACCACTCTGGCAACTTTCCAAAAAACTGTGCAAATTTACATAAAAATTCTTGATTTACACCAGGAAAATACAAAAAACCGGAATCACTTTTTTTTAAAGTGATTCCGGTTTTTTCTGATGTTTTTCTTATTATAATTCCCAGGCCAGGGCGCTTGCTCCCAATATGGCAGCATCTGCTTCATCCAGGTTTGAGAATAATACTTTGATTTTACCTTTCCAGATAGCAAGGAGATTTTTTTCCATGTGTTCAACAATTGGTTTTAGAATATAATCTCCTGCTTTGGTTAATCCTCCAAATAAAATGATGGTTTCCGGTGCGCTGAATGCAACAAAATCAGATAATGCTTCTCCTAAGATTTTTCCTGTAAATTCAAAAATCTCTAAGGCAATTTTGTCGCCTCTAAGGGCTGCATCGTGCACATCTTTTGAAGTGATGGATTCAATCGGGATATTACGCAATAGACTTTCTTCTTTCCTTGTTTCCAGCATTTCACGGGCTGTACGGGCAACGCCGTTTGCTGAAGCATAGGTTTCCAGGCATCCAGTTTTTCCACAAGCACACTGGCGTCCGTTGTTGCGAACTGAGCAGGTGTGACCCAACTCTCCGGCAAAGCCATCGTGTCCGTAAACCAGTTTCCCGTCAATTACAATACCACTACCCACACCGGTACCGAGTGTAATCATGATAAAATTCTTCATGCCGCGTGCTGCGCCATATGTCATTTCTCCAATAGCAGCTGCATTGGCGTCATTTGTTAGTACAGTCGGTAAATCAAATTTTTCAATCATCAATTTAGAAAAAGAAATGACTCCCTTCCAATTCAGATTAGGTGCAAACTCAATATTTCCGGTATAATAATTTCCATTTGGAGCTCCTACACCAATACCCTTAATTTTTGATATGCCGCCGGCATCATCAATTAATTTACTGAGTTCCTTGTGAATTTCCTCAATATAAAGATTGATATCTTGATGTGTACCTGTTTTTACGGCTGATTTTGATAAAACATTTCCACGGGCATCCACAATACCAAAAACAGTGTTGGTTCCTCCCATATCCACGCCTATAACATAAGGTTTATCCATAATGGTTTGTTTTTAAAATGATTATGATATAATCATTAACTGATTAATAATTTAACGATACTTTTTATTCAACAGGGATGTCTGTATTCACGTTTTTGCTGCCGACAAGAGCATAGAACAATAAGTAAATAAGACCTGCGGCAATTACCCAATAGCTTACGAGGTAATCGCTTGTCCCATCAACGATTGCATTTTGTAGTAAAGGCAATATTCCTCCACCGCAAACGAGCACCATGAAAATACCAGAAGCCTTTTCAGTGTATTTTCCTAATCCTTCCACCGCAAGGTTAAAAATACCACCCCACATGACAGAAGTACATAATCCTATTAAAACCAATAATGCCGCATTAACGGGCACCTCAGCCAGACCAAACAATCCAGCGCCGCCTTTGAATACCGGTAAATTAACTAAAATGTCGGTAGGGGCAAACATAGCTGCTAAGGTAAGTACCAAACCAACAACAGAAGCCACGCCTAACATGGCTTTTGCGGAGACTTTACTACCAATGGCAGCTCCTAAAAGACGGCCGACGAGCATCAATAACCAGTAAGTCGCCGCAACAGATCCGGCAACGGCTTCAGCTATTCCGACTCCACCATCGCTTATTGGATTTTGTAACCATTTATTCAATACATTTGGAACACCAACTTCAACACCCACATAAACAAAAACGCCAATAGCACCTAAAACAAAGTGGCGGAACGACAAAGCACTGTGTTGCGATTTAACGGTCGAAGCTTGTTTTTGTTCTTTTGTTTTTTCAGGAATAGCCGTACGAGAGATCACCAGAAAGGCAAAAGCGAAGATGGCCAAAGCTGCATACATCAACGGAAATACGTCGCTAATTTTAGCATCTGCAATCGCAGGTATTAAAATACCTGTCAGCACAATAACTGCCGTACCGCTAAGTGAATTGAATGAGCCGCCAATTTGTATGAGTTGATTTCCTTTGTTTCCACCGCCTCCAAGCGAGTTTAGCATCGGGTTTACCACCGTATTGAGCAAACACATGGAAAAACCGGCGACAAAAGCTCCCAGTAAATAAACACCGAAACTTCCCAACGCTCCTGAAAGCGTTTGGATACCAACTCCTGTAAACCCAATAGCGATAGCTATCAGCGCAGTTTTCTTGTAACCGAGCTTTTGAAGTAAATTACCGGAAGGATACCCCATCACAGCATAAGCTATGAAGTTAGCAAAGACTCCAAGCGTCCCCATCCAGTTAGGAACGTTAAATTGAAACTTCAAAATATCTCCCATGGGAGATGCAAGATTTGTTACAAATGATATCATCCCGAAAAGGAATATCATCACAATAATGGCAATGATGTTGCTGCCTTGTTTTTTTTGTGTACTCATTTTGTTCGTAAATTAATTTTTATTTTGATGGATTGTTTCTTTATAAACGCACAAAATTACTATTTTTCTGTCGGTTAGCCGCAAAAAAAACGCACTTAAAATCTGTTATAAAACATGTTTTTATAGCTCCCGAAAAAGAAATTCACTCATTCGCGTATAAAGATGCCGTCGGGTTTGTTTTCCTGTTATGCTATGATTTTTGTCTGTGTAAATATGCATTTCAAATTGTTTTCCTGCTTCAACCAGCTTGTCAGTGTATATCAATGTGTTATTGTAATGGACATTATCATCGGCTGTGCCATGAATAATCAGCAATCTGCCTTTCAGTTGTTCTGCTTTTAAAACAGCTGAGGTTTGCTCATAGCCGGCAAAATTTTCTTCCGGCGTTTGCATGAATCGTTCCGTGTAGGCTGTGTTGTAAAATCGCCAATCAGTCACTGGAGCAACAGCTATTCCCGCTTTAAAAACCTGTTCTCCACTACTCATAGCCCATAATACAACTGAACCTCCGTAACTCCACCCCCAGATGCCAATGCGGTTTTTGTCAACATAATCCAATTTGCCCAGGTATTTTGCAGTTTCAATCTGATCCCTGGCTTCCAGTACTCCTAACTGTTTGTGGGTAGATTTCATGAAATCGGCTCCCCGGGAAGCTGTGCCCCTTCCGTCAACACAAACAACCAGATAACCTTTCTGTGAAAGGTAGTATTCCCATCCGATATTCCATTCGTTGAGAGCAAGTTGAGATCCGGGTCCTGAATATTGAATCATAACCACCGGATATTTCTTTTTGAAATCGAGTCCTGAAGGTTTAAGCATCCAACCATTCAGCAGGATGTTATCTGATGTTGTGAAACTAAAGAATTCTTTGTTGTTGAGGTGAAGTGATTTAAATAAGGTTGCAATGGCCGTATTGTTTTTTAAGTCCCTTATTTTTGACCCTTTGCCATTTCTCAGGCACAAGCTGTTTGGTTCGTTAACACTGGATGTTTCGTGTGCAAAATAGTTGAAGTTGCAGCTGAAATAAGCATTATTTTTACCTTTTGCATCTGTCAGGCAATTTTTTTTACCTTTTGCGTCGATTGAGAAAACGTTTCGTTCCATTGGAGAAAATTCAGCACTTTGGTAATATACAATATTTTTTTGCTCATCTACTCCGTAAAAATCAGTAATATCCCAGGTGCCTTTGGTTACCTGTCGTGCAACCGTTCCATCCATCCGGTGCTGGTAGATGTGTTTGTAACCATCACGATCGCTGACGCTGTAAAAACCGGTGTTATCTTTCCTGAATTTAATGTGGTCAATGTTTTCATAATCAACATAATATTTATTTTCTTCTCTGATAATCAACCTTGATATACCTGTTTTGGGATTTGTCAGATACATATCCAGCCTGTTCTGGTTTCTATTGAGTTGAAATATAGCCAACTGATCAGCTTTGTTTGTCCACTTGATTCGTGGTATGTAACAATTCGTATCTTGATTAAGGCTGATGGTACGTGTTGTCTTATTGAAATCATCATAAATACATACAATTGCCCTGGGATTTTTTTCTCCTGCTTTCGGATAGTTGAATTTTGCCGCTTCCGGATAAAGTAAAAACGCTCGTTTATCTTTGTCTAGAAAAGTCTGGAAAGAGAACTCTTTTACATCGCGCTCATCAAACTTAATGAATGCCAGAAGTTTACTGTCTGGGCACCAGCCGTAATGGTAAGTAAGTCCGAATTCTTCTTCATACAACCAGTCCGAAATTCCATTGCTGATTTTGCCCGGTTCTCCGTCTTTTGTAATTTGAATATCCGTCTTAAAGTCCACTTTTTTCATGTGAAGATTATTGCCGTGAGCAAACGCGATATAACGGTCGTCGGCTGAAAAAACAGGAGCCTCCTGAGGTTTTTTTGATGAGAGCGGATCAAATTCCTTGTATTTAATGTCGTAAATATAATAATCGGCGGTGAATGATCGTCGGTAACGTTTTTGTTTATTTGTATAAACCAGTATTTTCGTTTCGCGGGGACTCATCACGTAACCTGAAAATGAGCTGATAAGTGGGTTTTTAGTTTTGTTGATTGAAAGTAAGGTGTCAATAGCAGCTCCTGTTTTGTAACTGAATTTAACAATGGTTTGGCTGTCAACCATCAACGTATAATGTTCCCCATCGATCATTGATGACGGAATCTGACTCTTATCCGGTCTGAATTTACCATCGGTAATATCATATAATAAATTGTTTGCATTTGCCGTGAATGTGATCATCAACAGCATGAAAAGAATACTTTTTTTCATCTTTCTATTCCACTAAGTAATTTTATGTGTTTTATTTTTTATTCAGACTGATTTCAAATCTGGTTCCCTCATCTTCTTTCGTGCTGAAAGAAATCCGGCCTCCCATGTTTTCAATGATACTCTTTGAGATGCTTAATCCTAATCCCATACCGGTACTTTTTGTTGTAAAGTTCGGTTTGAAAATATTTTCCCGGATTGTTTCCGGTATTCCGGAACCGTTATCGGTAAAGGTAATCAAAATATTATTATTTTCTTGTTTCAATTCTACGTCAATTTTAGCATTAACTCTTTTTTTAATCGCTTGTGTCGCATTTTTCAGGATGTTGTTAAAGACCTGGATGATTTGTTCGGCATCGCCAGAGACAATGACATTATTTTCATGACCGGTATATTGGATGTTTTTGAAATTATGTTTAAACAAATTGACCACTGAAACCAGTTTTTTGGCAACATCTACTTCGGTAAATTTAGTTTCTGGCATGCGTGCAAACTGAGAAAAAGTTCCGGCTATACGTGAAAGATTATCAATTTGCTCAACCAGGGTGTGAGCTGCTTTCTCAAAATATCCATCAAATTGATCCGGATCTATTTTCTTTGTTCGTTGAAGCTGTTGTATTGTGAGTTTCATGGGTGTCAGCGGATTGTTAATTTCATGGGCCACCTGACGTGCCATCGTCCTCCAGGCTGTTTCTCTTTCGGAGGCAAGCAAGAGTTGTGTGCTTTTTTCTAATTCATCTACCGTACGGTTGTACTGTTCTACTAACTGACCGACTTCGTCTTTTGATTTATATTCAACTTTTTCATTCTTACCTCCTAAACGCATGGATTTCATTTTACTTTCCAACTGGTGAAGAGGCTCTGCAAGTTGTCTTCCAGTAATAAGAATCAAAATAATAGATAAAATGATGATAATAAGGTATATCTGTATGATTGCTCCCAAAAACTGTTCGATTTTCGCACTAATTTCAGTCTGACTAAAATACTGGGGAATAGAAATATAACCGATTTGCAGGAAATCACCATTAATTAAGTCGGTATAGGCTGCCAGGTACGCTAACTCACCAATATATTCATATTGGTTTTCCATCGTATGGTTGGTAAAGAAAACCTCGGGCGACATCCGGTTACTTATCAGATTTTTACTAAAAATAAGCGATTGAGAACTTCCTATCAGTTTGCCTGTATTGTCATATATGTTAATGTCGGTCTGGTATCTGTACGCCAGTTCCTGTAAATTATTATTCAAACTTTGTTCATCGACTCCACTGATGTCTTCTATCCAGTAATATAAATCCTGAAGAGATTTTTGTATATATTGTTTTTTCTTTTCCAGATTTGAGATTTGTTCCTGTTGATAATTATTTCTGATGTAATTCACAGAGAATATTAAAATGCTGATAAAGCTTGTAAATAAAAGAGAGATAAAAACGAGTTGAAATTTAGATGTCATTCCAAGTACATATTGTCTTTTTTTATGTCTTATCTCAAATATCCAAAAGATGATTCTTGCAGTGAGCAAATAGGTCAGGATGATAAATAAAGAATAGAAAATAAGGTTTCTGAATGAAAACGGAATAATTTCCGTGATGATAATTCGTGTGTCAGCTTTAGTAAAAACATAAAAATCCCGATCTTGATGTTGAATTTTTTCAAAACCATCGTCCAGTCCGTGAAAAATAAGATCTGTATCAAACCAGTCGAATTTCAGGTCACTGTATATTAAAACAGCGTTTTCGTACTTTGCAATTGAAATATTTGTTTGTTTAAGGATATCAGCTTCTTTGCTGATGAGTAAATCCGGGAAGCTATAACTTCTGAAATTTCTTTTTGGCTGAAATTCAAAGACTAAAACTTCTTGCTCGGAAAAAACATCATTTGTTCTCTCCTGATTAAGGTCAATTAACCCGATAAAACTCATGTCGTAAAGTGATGCGGGTAGGCTGTAAAATCCGGTTTCTTTCAGCTTTTTCCCTGTAAATTCAAGAAAACGAATGTAATACGCCGTTTCCGGAGAGTTTTTGAGAACAGGGTAAATTTGCACATTGTATTTGTTCCAGAAGCCATGTAAATGCTTTTCATAGATGTGTTTGTTGATTGCATCTGTTGCGTTCGGATTTTGTATAAGCAGCCTCAAGGTTTCATCTTTTCGGAGATTTTTATCTAACTCTTCCAATAAAAGTTCTGCAATCGGATCATTTTCAGAATTGCCATTTACCAGAATATTTTCAGCTTGTATTTTATATTTGATGTGTTTTTTATATGTCGATAGCTGATAAGAACTATACAAGGTGGTGAGACTTAAAATAAAAAGAAAAATTCCGAAGGTGTTAAATGTGAATTTGTCGCTGAAAAAGTAATACCTGATATAATCAAAAAGGAGTACTGATGCCAGTAATAAAATAAATAGAAATATGAAATCTTTGGAAACCAAGCTATAAAGCAAAATGCTTATGGCGGCAAAAACCAAGTCCGTGATGATTTTTTTTGAAAATTTTTCCAATTTTTTGCTGTTTCTGTTTACAATAACCAGTAAAAAGAACAAACCTGTACTCAGCAAAAAAATTAAAAACTGAGCCCAGACGTTGATGAAGTGTATATCGCGTAATACAACGATATTGAAACTGATATTAGAGTGTAAAACAAGGCTTTTAAGGATCTCAAAGTAAACAAAGACGTACAGATACAGAAGGGTCTTTTGAAGCACAGGATGTAGCTCAGTTTTGGTTACTTTCAGATAAAAAACCAGTATGGCTGATACAAGATAGAAACAGATAACGGTCAGGTGCGTAAAGGTGCTAACGAGCTGATTGGCCGCATAATGGTGAGGAGAAAAGAGTTGGTTAGCAAAGAACAATCCGGGAAAGTCCAGGTAGCAACAGATCAAAATGATTAGCCCAATCAGGATGGTAACAGCTCGGAACTGACTTTTGCTGATTTTTTTTGTTTTGAAAAAGTAATTGATATTGAAATACAGAACAATAAAAAGTAAAAATGAAATACTAAAAGCAATGAATCCGATTGTTCGTAAACCGCTCTTTTCATTTGTTGCAGGGTCAGGAATCAAGCTAAATAAAAAAGACCCATCAGGTGCTGAGATCAGAAGAGAACCTGAATCTCTGGTGTCAGAAACAGCAATGTTTTTATCAATATTGAAGCGATTATGAAACTCGTTTTTCAGGTAATCGTTTTCGTAAGGAAAATCCGATTTTATCGGAATAACCGACAAAATACCGGTTTCATTTTGCTGATTATACCAGTTGTAAATTCCGTATGCGTTAGCAAGCTGTATGAAATGCCACTGTCCGTCTTTGGTTAATTCAGCAGGATCAACCTGAAACTGGTTGGTATTCCAGAACAACAACTCATCTCCCTGAAAAATATAAAAGGCGATATCCTTGTTGACTGACAAAAGTTTTTTTAATTCTGATTCATCGATAATGCTCCCGGATATATTTGTCTGGCGGATGATTTCATCTGTTTTTGAAATTGTCTGGTGTAGTATATTTGTAAACTTTTGTGCGGAAAAAGGTTGAATACGGGTATGTTTATACAGGTATTCCACTGTGAAGCCTGTCAGCACACACAAAATGAATGCAGCCAGTATCAGTGTATGTTTTCCTTTCAAGGTCATAATTTAGTTCTTATTCGTGGTGATAACTTTCTCCGCAGATGATAGTCATGGCTCTGTATAGTTGTTCTGTAAAAATCAATCTTATCATTTGATGAGAAAAAGTCATGGACGACATAGCAATCATCCCGTTTGCCCGGTCATAAATTCTTTGTGAGAATCCGAAAGGACCTCCTACAACAAAAACCATTCTTTTTCCTGAAGAAAGCAGTTTTTTTGCTACGTATTCCGAGAAAGCCAGGGAAGTAAATGACTTTCCTTTCTCGTCCAGCAGGATAATTTCGTCCTGATTATTAATTTGTTTTATAATCAGGTCTGCTTCTTTTTCTTTCTGTTCCAGGACGGATAAATTTTTGGTATTTTTCAGTTCAGGAATAACAATGGCTTCAAAGTTCAAATAATGCTGAATCCTTGTTTGATAATCCTGGATAAGTTTCTGAAGAGGTTCCCGGTTTGTTTTTCCGATCATTAAAAGAACAAATTTCATATAAATATTCTGCGTTTAACAATTCATGGTCTGTAATTTGTGAAGACGTTCAATAATATTTTTGTAAATGAGTACCTGATAATTAAAGCCACAAATACATAAAATAAAATAAAAGTATTGTTTCGACTGAATAATTAATGTATTTTTGCCGTGAGCTTCACCTTTAACATGGTGCAAATATGGCACTTTTTAATGAGATATCTTGCCTTGAAAGGCATGTTTTTGTGAACTTTTAAACAATAAAACAATGAAAACCCTGATATCTTTTGTATTGCTTATGTGTTCTGTTTCCATGGTTCATGCGCAGCAAGACGTCTCGGAAAGCATCCTTGATGCACTTGCTGCAGGAGATGCTGTTACACTTTCCTCCTATTTTAACGATAATGTGGAGTTGGTCATTGGTTCAACCAATGATGTTTTCAGTAAACAGCAGGCAACCGGAATCATTACTGATTTTTTTCGCAGAAACAAAGTAAATTCATTTCAAGTATTACACAAAGGCACTAAAGATGCATCGGCATTTTCAATCTGTACAATGAAGGTTGGGAGTGCTTCTTACCGGGTGTATGTGTTGGTTAGGAAGACCTCAACACGCCAGTTAATACAGCAATTAAGAATAGAATCATCCAATGACTAAAGAATTTGAACAATTAATATCGCTGTGGTTTGCAGAAGATATCGGTGATGGAGATCATACTACTTTATCTTGTATCCCGGAAACAGCGACAGGAAAATCTCAGTTGATTATTAAAGAGGATGGAATTCTGGCAGGAGTTGAAGTTGCCCGCGGGATTTTTTATGCCTTTGATCCAGAGTTAAAAATGACGGTTTTCATCCCGGATGGAAGTCCGGTAAAGGTAGGTGATATCGCCTTTGTTGTCGAAGGTAAAATTCAATCCTTACTTCAGACAGAACGGCTGATGCTTAATATCATGCAACGTATGAGTGGAGTAGCAACGCGTACGAATCAATATGTTAAAGCTTTGGAAGGAACCAAAACCAGGGTGCTGGATACCCGTAAAACAACTCCCGGCCTGCGTCTTCTTGAGAAAGAAGCGGTCAAAATTGGCGGGGGAGTCAATCATCGGGTTGGATTATATGATATGATTTTGCTGAAAGACAATCATGTGGACTTTGCGGGAGGGATTTCCAACGCTATCAACAGAGCAAAGGATTACCTGAAAAAGAAGGGGAAAAACCTGAAAATCGAGATAGAAGTCAGGAGTTTTGATGAATTGGCACAGGTAATGGCTGTGGGCGGAGTTGACCGGATTATGCTGGATAATTTTACTCCTGAAGACACGTGTAAAGCAGTTGAAATAATTGGGGGAAAATACGAAATTGAATCATCAGGTGGAATCACTTTTGATACGTTAAAAACATATGCATCCTGTGGCGTGGATTTTATTTCCGTCGGAGCCCTTACACATTCAGTAAAAAGCTTGGATATGAGTTTTAAAGCTGTTTGAAATTTGTATAAAACCGGTAGAGTGTGATGGCGGCGACAATGGCTGCCAGTCCATCAGCTACCGGAAATGCAGCCCAGGCTCCGTTTAATCCAAATGCCAGCGGAAGAATCAATACAGCCGGGACAAGAAAAATAAATTGCCTGGTCAGGCTCAGAAAAATGGAAATTTTGGCTTTCCCGATAGATTGAAAGAAATTGCTGATAACAATTTGAAAACCTACGACGGGGAACATGAAAATTACTATTTTCAAAGCGTTGGCTGCAATTTGTATTAACTCTTCATCGGAAGTGAACAGTCCTACAGAAAACCTGGTAAATATCAGCCCAGTGAAAAAACCTGCGCTGGTTAAAAAAGTCGCAATGATAATTGCGGTCTTGAGTGTCCTGAACATCCTGTCATACAACTTTGCTCCAAAATTAAACCCGACCACAGGTTGAGTTCCCTGATTCAGTCCCAGTACAATTTGTATCGCCAGGGTAAGTAAACTGTTGATAATGCCGTAAGCTCCAATAGCCAGATCGCCGCCATACTTCAGCAAGGTGGTGTTGACTGTAATGATGACGAGACTTGAGGCCAATTGCATGCTAAACGGCGACATGCCTATACTCACGATAGCACTGACAATTTTTTTATCGAGTCGAAGATATTTCTTTTTAAAGTGTATTTGCGAGGTCGGCTGAAAAAAATGACTTATTACCCATCCACTGCCAATGGCATATGCAATCACTGTTGCCCAGGCAGCACCTCTTATTCCCCAGTCGAACACAAAAATAAACAAGGCATCCAGTATTATATTTACAATAGCACTGATTAACATAGTGTACATAGCCTTTTTGGGAAAACCCGTTGCCCGCATGATGTTGTTGAACCCAAAATTCATCGCTGATAAAACAGATCCCGGAACAATGATGCACATGTATTCTTCGGCGTATCTGATTGTTTCATCCGTTCCCCCGAAAAAATGCAATAAATCACCCATAAAAATATAAGTGAGTATTGAAATGCCTCCGGAAATCAGGATGGTAAGAGTCAACGCATTTCCGAGGATTTTTTCTGCTTTTTCAATGTCATTTTCACCCAGTGTGATGGATATCCGGGAAGAAGCTCCGGCCCCGATCAACATTCCGAATGCCATTAACAGTATCATGAATGGAAAAGTAAGCGCTAACCCCGAAATGGCCAGTGCCCCTACTCCCTGACCAATAAAAATCCGGTCAACAATATTATATAATGACATGACCACCATTCCTACGATTGAAGGAATAGAATACTGCCAGATTAATTTTCCTATTTTTTCGGTGCTGAGTTTGTGAGCTGGAGCGACAATTGACATATTGATTGGACTAATCCGTTTTATTACTGTTTATGGGCAGCAAAATTACAAAAAACTGCATGATAAAAATGAGAATACTGCTTGTAAATTATTAATTAACAAATTATACTTTTTTTCTCTGCCTAAGCTTCCATGCTAATTGATTATATTTGCACTTGATAAATTTGATAAAAGATGTTGTCTATACTAATTCCGACATACAATTACAATATTACCCGGTTGGTAAATGACCTGCATTTGCAAGCGGGGGGACTGGGAATTGATTTTGAGATCATTGTAATGGAAGACGGATCAGATACATTTGTTGAAAGAAATCAGCGTATCAGTTCTTTATCTCATTGTAAATATATTTATCTGGAGCAAAACACGGGCAGGTCGGCCATTCGAAATCGCCTGGCAGACCTTGCTCAGTATCCGTACCTACTTTTTATGGATTGCGATGCAGCAGTTTGTAACAAGGATTTTCTGTTTCGCTATCTTCCTTTTTGTCAGGGAGAAGTTGTGGTTATCGGGGGGACGGCATACGATCGCGGTTGTAATAATCCTTCCTATAGTTTACGATTGAAATATGGTCGTGAACGAGAATCAAATCCTTGTTATCTGTTAAAGAATCATGAAAAGGAACATGATAATGTAGATAATTTTACTACGTTTAATTTTTTGATATCCAAGTCTGTTTTTAACCGTATCCGCTTTGATGAATCAATTTCAGGTTATGGTCATGAGGATACCATCTTCGGTCATTCTCTCCATGTGAAAGGATTTGTTTTTCAAAGAATAGACAACCCCCTTATTCACAAGGGACTTGATGACAATACAACCTATTTAAAAAAAACTTCCGAAAGTGTAAAAAACTTATACCGGCTTTATCGGTTAGGCAACTATCCTTTCCTGGCTGAAGAATCAAAATTGTTGCGTACTTTTCTTAAATTGAAAAAATATCACCTGACAGGTCTTGTTGTGCTGAAATTTATGTTCGTCAGAAAGATGATGGAAAAAAATCTGACAGGAAAACACCCGGATTTGCTCGTTTATGATTTGTATAAGTTGTTCTTATTGTGTAAATACCATGTCAGCTCTGACAAGTTGACAGTTTAAATAAAGCAGGAATTAACTGTTAGTCTTAAATTTTATGACAAATTAGCCCAACAATTGTTTTGGCACAAATTCTGATTAACCCAACACGTCGAAATTTAATATTAACAATTTAAAATATAATGTGATTATGAACATCAAACCATTAGGAGACCGCGTGTTGGTAAAACCCGCACCGGCTGAAGAAAAGACTGTGAGTGGAATTATCATTCCGGATTCAGCAAAAGAAAAACCTTTGAAAGGTGAAGTTTTGGCAGTAGGTAAAGGTACTAAAGAGGAGACTATGGAAGTAGCAGTTGGAAATACTGTACTTTACGGCAAGTATGCAGGTACTGAACTGGAACTGGACGGAGAAAAATATCTTATCATGAGACAGTCGGATATCTTTGCCATCATCTAATAATCATTGTGTTAATTAATTGTAGATTGTAAATTGTTAAATTGTAATTAAAATTATGTCAAAAGAAATTTTATTCAATATTGACGCTCGTGATGAACTCAAAAAGGGCGTAGATGCTATTGCCAATGCAGTAAAAGTAACGCTTGGCCCTAAAGGTCGCAATGTGATTATCGAAAAAAAATTTGGCGCTCCTCAGATTACCAAAGACGGAGTGACGGTAGCAAAAGAAGTTGAACTTGAAGACTCGTTCCAGAACCTCGGAGCCCAATTAGTTAAAGAAGTTGCTTCCAAAACAGGGGATGATGCCGGAGACGGAACAACTACTGCTACAGTCCTGGCACAATCCATTGTAAGTGTGGGACTGAAAAACGTAACTGCCGGAGCTAATCCTATGGATTTAAAACGCGGAATTGACAAGGCTGTTGTACAGGTTGTAAAAAGCATTGCAAAACAGGCAAATGCTGTGGGCGATGATTATAATAAAATCGAACAGGTTGCTACTGTATCGGCTAATAATGATGCTGTGATTGGTAAATTGATTGCAGATGCAATGAGGATGGTAACCAAAGATGGTGTAATTACCATTGAAGAAGCAAAGGGAACGGATACTCATATTGATGTAGTGGAAGGTATGCAGTTTGACAGAGGCTATATCTCTCCTTATTTTGTGACCAATACCGAAAAAATGGAAGTAGAGATGGAAAAACCTTATATCCTTATCTACGACAAGAAAATCAGTAATTTGAAAGAATTACTCCCTGTCCTTGAACCTGCAGTTCAATCGGGACGTCCTTTCCTGATCATTGCTGAAGATGTTGAGTCGGAAGCGTTGACTACCCTCGTGGTTAACCGTTTGCGTGCTTCCCTCAAAATATGTGCAGTTAAAGCGCCCGGTTTTGGTGACCGCAGGAAAGAAATGTTAGAAGATATTGCCATCCTGACAGGCGGTATCGTTATTTCTGAAGAAAAAGGAATTCAATTGGAACAAGCTACCCTTGAAATGTTGGGTTCTGCAGAAAAAATCACTGTGAATAAAGATAATACAGTGATTGTTAATGGTGCAGGTCAAAAAGAAAACATCGAAAAACGTGTTGCTCAGATAAAAGCCCAAATTGCTACAACTACTTCCGATTACGATCGTGAGAAATTGCAGGAACGTTTGGCTAAATTGGCTGGTGGTGTGGCTGTTTTATATGTAGGTGCTGCATCAGAAGTTGAAATGAAAGAAAAGAAAGACCGTGTTGATGATGCCTTGAGTGCAACCAGGGCGGCTATCGAAGAAGGAATTGTTCCCGGTGGAGGCGTTGCTTACATCCGCTCAATCGACTCATTAACTTCGCTGAAAGCTGCCAATGATGACGAAGCTACCGGTATCGAAATAGTAAAACGGGCCATTGAGGAGCCTTTGCGTCAGATTGTTGCCAATGCTGGTAAAGAGGGGGCAGTGATTGTACAGAAAGTGCGTGAAGGGAAAGATGATTATGGTTACAATGCCCGCACAGATACGTTCGAAAACTTCATCTCGGCAGGCGTAGTTGACCCGGCAAAAGTAACACGTGTTGCCCTCGAAAATGCAGCTTCAATTGCAGGTATGTTCCTGACAACTGAATGTGTTATCACGGAGAAGAAAGAAGAAAACCCGGCACCTCAAATGCCAATGGGTGGAGGAATGGGTGGCATGATGTAATGAATGCCAGCAATATAATTCTGTTTTGCATCTCCGGTAGATTAGGTTCTGCCGGAGATTTCTCTTTAAATGGAAAAAACCCCAAGGGAAAAATATCCCCCGGGGTTTTTCAATAAGTAAACAAGAACAGAAATCGATTAGCCTATCTACAATTTTTATGTGTTTTTGTATGAAAAAACTGATCCATTCAGGCAAAATGTAAATAGCTGTAAAATAATTAGTTGAGATTTAATGTGCTTCATGAAAATTACTTTTGCAAAAGTATGCTATTTATTTCAATGATTATCTCACAGATTCTTACTAAAGTTCTAACAAAGTTCTAACAAGTCATCTAAATTTTATTAAATCATCCATCAGTAATGAGGTTGTTTTAGAAAAATGATTTATTTTCACGATTATTTAGAAAAAAAATCTGATTTGGTTACAAAATGGCGGTAAGTTTTTTTTGCTCTGTAATTACATGAGAAAATGAATCGTAAACCTATCTTATGTTTATATGAAAAAAGTATTAATAGTAGAAGACGATATTAATCTTGGTACTACCCTTGCCGGCACACTTGAAATCAAAAATTTACAAGTGCGTTATTCCGATGGGAATGATGATGTCCTGGATACATTCAGTCAATTCAAACCGGATATTATCCTGATGGATGTTTTGCTTCCCCATAATCAGAATGGTTTTGAAATAGCGGAACGAATAAGGCGCAGAAAAAATCACGTACCCATTATTTTTATTACCTCCCTGGAAGGGGCGGATGCCATGAAGAAAGCGTTCAGTTTTGACAATTCAGACTATATAAATAAACCTTTCAGGATGCAGGAAGTATTGTTGCGTATGAATAACCTCTTATCCAAACAATACCGTTTTAACCTGACTGATAATTTTTTTCAAATTGGAGAAACAATGTTTTTCCCTGAAGAACAACTTCTCAGAAGAGGCACTAAAAGAATTCATCTCAATAAATATCAAAC
>JAQVNN010000051.1 GCA_028703105.1 Paludibacter sp.
TATCTTTTAGGGAGGGGTTAGCTGGCAGCTTAGCCGCCAGCTAACCCCTCCCTTGCATAAATCAATATAAAGAACTGTCATTCTGAGCACAGCGAAGAATCTAATATTTTTTACCGGACAATAGTGAATTGAAATACCGATAAAACCCTCTGTTAGCCTTGGTTTTAATGATGTTTATCAAAAATCTAACAAAGTTCTAACAAAGTTTTATCAAAGTTCTAACAAAAAACGTCGAAAAATTAACAAAACATTACATTAGTTGACATTGTTTAACGCGAAAAAAGTGATAAATTTTGAATCGGAGCAAAAATTCTTTCAATTAATCTCCTGTTTTCGGTAATAATATCTGCTGTTGCCGACAATTTTCCGCTAATTTGCAGTTCCTTATTGGAGCTTGTCACTAATTTCTCACCAATCTTTACTTTAACAAGGTACCTTTCACGCTCCGGAATTGGTGATATTTGTTGTATAATACCTTTGATATGTCCAAATTCCAGGTAGGGATAAGCGATCATTTTGAGGATAACTTGCTGACCAGTATGAATTTTACCCGCTCCGTTGGCTGAAACCTCTATCAATGCAACCCACTCATTATTAGTGTTTTGTATGGTAGCATCGCTGCTGATGATGTCTGGATAGTTGAAAAAGAAACTACCGGCAATGAGGATGACCAGGATGGCACAGATGACAGAAGTGCCATATCGGACCAACTTCTTCGGTGGCCGGGATAAAATTTCCTGCACCTCCCGACTCCTAAGTTCTATGTTATTACCTTCCTGATTCATGTTTTTATATACTCCTTTATAGCTCAAGTTGATTCTTAACTAAATGATAATAAGCGCCTTTCTTCTTTGTTAATGCTTCGTGCGTTCCTGTTTCCACGATTTCGCCATTGTCAAGCACCACGATCTGATCTGCATTTCTTACGGTACTGAGCCGGTGTGCAATCACGACTGAAGTCCTGCTTTCGAAGAATCTTCCCAGGTTGTCCATGATGATTTTCTCGTTATTCGTATCCAGCGCGTTGGTTGCTTCATCTAAGAAAACAAATTCGGGATTCTTGTAAATCGCCCTGGCAATGAGGATTCGTTGCTTTTGACCCTGGCTGAGCGCATGACCTTCAGATCCTATTTTTGTATCGTATTTTGATGATAAAGTTTCGATGAAAGGTCTGATATTAGCAGTATTTACTGCATTCAACAGCCTGTCTTTGTCAATTTCTTCATCTCCTGGGGCAATATTCCGGGCTATGCTATCAGTAAAGATGTATCCTTCCTGCATGACAACACCGCAGTTTTTTCTCCATTCGCGCATGTTGCAATGCGATAAGTTATTGCTTCCCAGGAATATATGTCCTTGTTGCGGTTTGTAGAAACCCAATAATAATTTCATCAGGGTAGTCTTGCCACTTCCACTCATTCCCACAATAGCAGTCTGTTTTCCAGATGGTATATGCAGGTTGATGTTTTTTAAAACTGGTTTACCCGCTGAAGTTGTGTCGTATGCAAAGGTCACATTGTTAATGATAATATCCTGTTTTTCAGGGATAAGGTGAATCATGTCCGGTTTGTCTTCATCTTCATCATCTTTGGTATAGACCTCACTGAGCCTTTCGATGCTAAGTCTTGCGTCCTGTGACTCCCGGTAAAAATGGATAAGTTGATCAATAGGGCTATTTAGTTGACCCAGGATATATTGCACTGAAAGCATCATCCCCAGACTCATGTTGCCGTCGATCACGAACTTAGCTACTAACGCGGTGATGATGATGTTTTTGGTTTGGTTGATAAAAATGGCTCCAGAATCCTGATACTGACTTAATGCTAAACCTTTGATTCTCAGTTTGAAAAGCTTGGCTTGTATCCTTTCCCATTCCCATCTTTTTTGTTGTTCACATGCGTTCAGTTTGATTTCCTGCATGCCGGTAATCAGCTGAATTACATTGCTTTGGTTGGCCGCTTGTTGTGCAAAGTTCTTGTGGTCGAGGGCCTCTCTTTTCTTCATAAACAGGCTCACCCAAAAGAAATACAGCAGACTACCTACCAGGAATATCAGGAAAATTGTTACATTGTAAAATAGCAGTATCAGTGTGAATATCACAATATTAAACAGTCCGAACAAGATGTTCAGGGAAGAATTGGTCAGGTAATCCTGTATGCGCGTGTGATCGCCCATGCGTTGTAATAGATCGCCGGTCATTTTGGTGTCGAAATAGCCCATCGGCAGTCGCATCAGTTTGGCTAAAAAGTCGGAGATTACTGCAATATTCACCCTGGTTCCGATGTGCAACAGTATCCAACCCCTGATGAATTCAACGGTTGAGGCACTAAACACCAGGACTAACTGAGCAATCAGGACAAGATATACATACCCAATGTTTTGTGCTGAAATTCCGAAATCGACAATTGATTGCGTAAGGAAGGGGAGCAACAGTTGCAGCAGACTACCAAAGAAAAGTCCAAGAAACAACTGAAATATCAGTTTTTTATACGGTTTCAGATAAGAAAAAAGGAACGAAAACCCTTTACTGGCTTTGGCTTTATCGTTTTCTTGTTTGAAAAATTCAGGAGTAGTCTCCATCAGCAGGGCGATGCCCACATCTTCACCATCACTCTTCGTACTGAGCCAACAGCGACAGAATTCTTCTTTCGTGTATTTAAGTTTGCCGGCACCCGGATCTGCAACATAAACAATGTCTTTCCCGTTTTTCTCGCGGATATCATAAACCACAACGAAATGTTGTTGGTTCCAGTGGACAATGCAGGGGAGGGGAGCTTCCTTTTTTAATTCTTCAAAGCTAACATAGACCCCTACGGTTCGGAAACCCAACTTCTCAGCGGCTTCGCTGATGCCTAACAAGGATACACCTTCACGACTGAAATGGGATTTCTCGCGGAGTCCTTCAAGAGAGTATTGCCTGCCGTAGTGGGCTGCGATCATGCGCAGGCAGGTCGGACCGCAATCCATTTGATCGTGTTGGTGAAAAAAAGGAAATTTTACCATAAGGTATATCAAAATATTTAAAGCGGTTTAGCATAAAATCTCTTGAGAATCAATTGTTTTCAGGAGGTTTTTGCAATAAAGAATTATTGCCCGCTAAACCGCTTTAAAATTAAGGATTTTTTTTATACCCTAACTCTAATTCTTTGCCCGTTAGGTAAAGTAACCATGATATAATAACCACCCATAGTTTCATTTAACTGTTCAGCATTCAGTTTTCTGAATTTGTTTTCATTGATTGTTTTCATTGTTTTTTTATTTTTTAATGGTTTGACTTGTACTATTGTTTTGTTTGACAGTACAATGTTAATATATTTATTGCTAAGAAAAATGCTCAAAGTTTAACCAATTCTTCATTAAAGTTCTAAAAGAAAATCATTTGATAGAATTTTGATAAAAAAATTTTATCTTTGTCGGAAATACTCACTTTGATTGTAGATATACATTCAAACCACTGTCATGTCAACTAAAAATATCTCTTATATAGCAATTATATCAATCATGTTTATCTTGTTAACACAAGGTTATTTGGTATATGATTACTTTCAGACCGTTAGGTTTGCATTAATCAGGGAATCAGATGCTATTCTAAAAGAAGCGTTCAGAAATGAATTGAATCAACGAAATACTTATTATGTTAATTCTATGCAGCAAGACAGTATCAAGTTTGATAGAAATGATGCTGCAGGGGAGAATGTCATGGACTTTGACATGAGAAAAACAGGAATGGATGAAGAGAGTATTTTGAATAAGCTTGATATTATGTTACATGTTTTTTTAAGTGAGTTAATTCCAATTGATATTCAAAAGATCGATAGTGTTACAGGACAAATACTAATTAACAGGAATATCAATTCTGAATATTTAATCCAACTTGTAAACCCCAAAAACAATGAAGTGCTTGCTAGCTCTAAGGATTTATCCGGAGGATCTTTTTTTGTTATCCCATCCCAATTATATCCGTTAGATTTTGAAGAAAAAGAAGCTCTTCAATTAATTCTCATCAACCCATTCTCTGAAATTATGAAGCGTATGGGGTTGATGTTATTTGGGTCCATCATTTTTTCGATTATATCTTTGTTGGCATTTCGGTTTTTAATCCAGACACTGGCTAAACAGAAAAAGTTGGTGAAATTCAAAAACGAATTTTTGAGTAATATTGCACACGAATTAAAGCGTCCGGTGGCCAGTCTGATCGTGAACCTGGATTGTCTGAAAGAACCGGATTTTTACAATAATGAAAGAATGCGGGAGATGATGCTGAATAATTCCCTGAATTCGCTGACGGAGTTAAATGGTACTATCAGCATGATTGTTGGTCTGGCGAAAGTTGAAGAAGGCTTGTTGGTGCTGAATAAATTGCCAGTTAATCTTGTCAAACTGATAGAGGATCTGAAGAACCGGTTTGTGAGTTCACCTGCCAAGAGGGTTACGCTCAATATGCATTTTGATTCACCGGAGGTTATTATCTCTGCTGACGGATTGATGCTGACACAGTGTTTTGCTAATTTAATCGATAACTCGATAAAATATTCAAAGCAAGAAGTTACAATTGACATCAGCGTTTTGGTGCATGCAACAACGGTTGAGTTGAATTTTAAGGATACCGGGATTGGTATTCCTGCGGATAAAATAGACAATATCTTTGAAAAGTATTCACGCGTAGATAACAACGTCAAGATGAATGGCTTTGGTATTGGATTGAACTATGTGAAAACCATCATTGAAAAACACGGAGGAACAATCGGTGTTATCAGTGAGTTGGGTGTTGGTTCTGATTTTACAATAGTGCTACCTAAAAAATAAGATGTAAATGAAAAAAATCTTGGTTGTGGAGGATGATCTGAATCTGGGAACAGCTTTAGTAGGGTTTCTGGAAATGCAAAAGTATGAAGTTCAATATGTGAGCAATGGAGAGGAGGCAATTGCAGAATTTCAGCAATTTTCCCCTGACTTGGTGACAATGGATGTGATGCTGAATTGCAGTATAGATGGTTTTGAAATCGCCAGGAGAATCAGAAAATTCAGTGATGTTCCCATTATTTTCACCACATCCCGTGATGGGAATGAAGATTATGAAATTGGATTTGGAATAGAAAATAGTGATTATGTGAGAAAACCTTATCGTTTGGTAGAATTAATGCTACGAATCAACAAGATGGTAGAGGCAGAAATAAATTCATCGGCGGTAGTGGATAACCAATTCCGTATTGGGCGTTTTAAATTTTTCCCGGATGAGCAATCGTTGAAATTCGACAAAGGAGATATTCATTTGAATCATCTTGATTCAGTAGTGTTGGCTTTGCTTTGCAGGAATAAAGGAAATTTTATGTCGCGGGAAGAAATTATCAAGGTTGTATGGCAGGTTGATGATACGTCATCAAAAGAGGCTGCATTATACAATTCAATATCAAGGCTTAAGAAGTATCTTTATAATGATGATCAGGTAAAAATTGAAAATAAAATAAGGCTCGGAATCCGGATACGGGATTATGAAGAGGGAGAAGAGCATGAATAATTATTTTCAGTCTGTCAACTAAGTATTTAAAAAAACACCCTGGTCAAATCAACATGACAGGGTGTTTTTTTTCTTGTTTTATTGTAGTTTAGCAAGTACATCTTTAATTCTGCCAAAGGCCTTAACTAAGTTTTCATCGGAAGTTGCATACGACAGGCGAATGCAGTTAGGGGCACCGAATGCTCCCCCGCCTACACAGGCAACGTGACCTACTTCGAGCAGATACATGGCAAGATCACCTGAATTTTTAATTTTTCTTCCCTCGAAAGATTTTCCGATGTATGCTCCGGCATCCGGAAAAATGTAGAAAGCTCCCTGTGGTTCACTTAATTTTAAGCTGGGAATTTGAGCTGCTAACTCAACAACTAATTTTTTACGGCGTTCAAAGGCTACACGCATTTCTCTCACACAAGTTTGGTCGCCTGTATAAGCTGCTTCGGCAGCTTTTTGTGCAACCGAGCAGGGTCCGGAAGTGTATTGTCCCTGTAATGTGTTGCAGGCTGATGCAATCCATTTTGGAGCAGCAATCCAGCCAATACGCCAGCCCGTCATGGCATAACCTTTAGAAACTCCATTGATAATAACTACACGATCGCGTATGCTTTCAAATTGGGCAATACTTTCGTGAGCCCCCAGGTAGTTGATGTGTTCGTAAATCTCGTCTGATAAAATATAGATATTCGGGTACTTAGCCAATACATCAGCTAAGCCTTTTAATTCTTCTTTGGTATAAACGCTACCGGTCGGGTTCGATGGAGAGCAAAGAATAAGAGCTTTGGTTTTAGGGGTAATTGCCGCTTCTAACTGAGCCGGAGTCATTTTAAAATTCTGTTCGATGCCGGCAGAAACAATGATTGATTTGCCATCTGCCAGGGTCACCATTTCAGGATAACTTACCCAGTAAGGAGCCGGGATGATGACTTCGTCACCCTTGCCGATGATAGCCAGCAGTACATTGCAAACCGATTGTTTAGCTCCGTTAGAGCACACGATTTGTTCCGGTTTATAATCCAGTCCGTTCTCGTTTTTTAGTTTAGTACAAATGGCATTACGCAAAGCAGGATAACCCGGAACCGGTGAATAAAAAGAAAAATTATCGTCAACCGCCTTTTTTGCAGCCTCCTTGACGTGTTCCGGCGTGTAAAAGTCTGTCTCCCCCACGCTTAAGTTAATTACATCGATACCTTGAGCTTTCAACTCGTTACTTTTTTGTGACATGGCCAGCGTTTCTGAAGGAGAGAGCGCGGCTAAACGGTCTGATACTGGAAACATAATTTAACGTTGTTTTTTGTTTTGTTGTTATTTCACGTTACAAAGATAAACAAAAAAAGCAATCATTCATCATATTGTCCAAATCAGTGTATAAAAGTAAACTGTTTTTAAGAATTTGCGACAAAATAACATGGTTAAGGCTTATTTAATTAGCTTTAATCCGTTAGTTGCCGATTCATCGCCCGGTCTGAGCGTAAGGGCATGATTAAAAAGAATACTCGCTTCGGCTGATTTTCCCAGGTTAAGTTTTGTCCAGGCCAGCATAATAACTGAATCATAATCGAGCGGGTACAAATTTACAACTTTTTCGAAAAGTTTCACTGCATTTTGATAATTTTTCCGGTTATAATAAATTACCCCCAGCCAGTAGTTCGCAACAGTATTTTGCGGGTCAATTTTTAGTATTTGATGGTACTGTTCTTTTACTTTATCCCATTGTTCGGTAGCACTGTAAGGTTTCACAATGCCGAAGCGGGCTTCGATTGAGTAGGGTTTCAACCTGATGGCATTAAGATAATGTTTCTCAGCTTCAGCGTGTTGCTTACTCAGATAATGTAACCACCCTAACCGGATGTTTACAAAATAGTTGTCTGTTTTATATACTTTTTTTAGCTCGTTGATTGCCAGTGTATATTTTCCTGCTTTTTCAGCTTCATAACTCTTATAAAATGCATTCTGCCAACTGGTCTGGTGATTTTGTGCATAGGTCGTTACTGCGACAATAAGGAGACATGTAGCAATTGTTTTACGCATTATATTTTCCATATAATCCCTCCTGTAATTGAATGTTGGTGATATGATGTCCTGTTGATAATAATTTGTTTTGTATCGAAAGTGTAATTCAGATAAACCGTCAAGGGCTTGAATACGTACCAAAATCCTGATATGCCGGTTCTGAAAGTTGTTGGGTCGAGTGAATTATAAAAGTATAAACCGTTGTTGTCGATGAATTGATTCAAGTTTCCAAAATTTACACAGGCTTCTGTCCATAAACGATTGAACAACATGATACCGGCCGTCTGTTTAAATACATTTCGTCCGTAACTGTAATCTAATCCTGATTCAAGTATCCTGTAGTATGAACTGGTCAAACCTATATTATTTTTTCCAGCAAAACTTATGCCCAGATGAACTCCCAGCTGTTTTGAGTTTATCCATTCATTATTGAATGTTGCTCCCGATAATGACAGATCGAAACGATTTACCTGTTGTGTTATTTTGCTGAAAAAAATATTCCCCGGATAGAAAGACTTATCTGTACTCAGTATTACTCTGGAACCAACATAATGGTAGCCAATACTAATGTTGGTTTTAGCGGACACATTCCACCCGAGTAGGACAAAGTATTCATGTTGTCGGATTTGCGTGGTATCTGTATGTTGGTTGAAGTCGGAATAGCTTTGATACAGATTAAATTTGTATCCGATCTCACTGTTCAAACCAAACCTTTTATAAGTCGCATCGTGTGTGGCAGTGTATTCAGGAATTTTATAGCTGTACTCCAGATCTACAGCATCTAATAATTTGTATTGTTTCAGATCAAGATAAGCTGAAGTTGCATCAGAAAGTGCGGCTGCGTGGAATCTGGCAAAGGCAGTCCGGCCTGTATTCAGTCCAATATAGTAAAGATATAAATGAGATATTTCATCGGTTAAATCATAAGTTAATGCTTTTTCGTAATGCTGCATGCTTTTATAGTATTGTTTCTTCACGAAATAAGCATATCCTACACGTTGTTGGAGCCATTTAAAATCAATATTATGTTTTTGAGCCAGTTTGCCTGTGGCGATTAGTTTGTCCCAATCTCTATTGTTAAACTGACTAAGACTCAGGCTGTCGATTGATGTGATGGAAATTTTATCATTTGCATGACCTTGCAATGTGTAAAAAAGCAGCAAAACAACAATTGTCTGGCTTATATTGATACCTATGTCACTTGATTTTTTTCGCATGAACAACTTTTTTGCCCGAAATGTACTTGAAAGAATCGATACCATATTGATTTATAGTTATCCTGCTTTCAGTATTTGGGGATTGCTTGCCCAATACAGTCAGGATAGTTTCTGTAGAAATTTGAATTTCAGGAGTATCCGGAAAATGGTTAATTTGTTCTACCCTAGTAGTGTATCCGGCTTTCAGAAAATTGAAAAACGGAGCTGTAAAATCATTCAGGCTGCTGATTAGTTTTTTCTTTTTCAGCAGGTGAATGGGAATGTTGTCTTTTACCGGAACAGGGGTGTCTGATAATAAAATTTTATAAGCAGATAAAAAGAAATAATAAAGCAATGATTTCCGGCTTCCGTAAAATGCAGTAAAATAAAACATCATGTTGTCACAGGTATAATAAGCAACCGCATCTGTTTCCCGACTATACAGGTATTTATAATTGAACGCGTCGGTATATGCATCCCAATGTTCAGTAATTTCATTCCCGCTTTCGTCGCGGGAGCAAAACTTGATACTTGTATCCGGCAAGAAATTAAAAGCATTAAACAGTAAAGGATGTTGACGCAGATTAGAAACCACGTCACCTTCTGCCGGCCGGGCAAATTGTTCCAGATTTTTTTGTTTGATATTCAGGTAATAAGAGATCGGGTAGTCACTTGTCTCTGCACCGACAGCCGGGTTATTCTGAATTTGGAAATGCAGGTGAGGGTAAGGTGAACGACCCGAATTTCCACATTGAGCAAGCACATCACCTGATTTTACATAATCACCTTTTTTTACTTTTAGAGAGTCCTTTTTTAAATGAGATAGTTGAGCATAAATACCCGGAACATGTTGAATAACAATACTGTTTCCCCAGTTGTGAGTGGTGTTGACTTCTCCAACCGGATTATCTTCGATGTGATTGATTGTTTCTACTACAAATCCATCTGCCGGAGCAGTAACCGGTTTTCCAAAGCAATAATAATCTTCACAACTCAGTCCGCCTGATTGATATGATTTCCCTTCATCATCTAAAATCATGAAATCAAAAGCTTTTCCCCATTCGTCTTTATGAGTGAATGTTCCATCGTGTCCTTGCGTAACCGTCCATTCTCCCCAGAAAGGAAGTTGAACTGGGTAATACAAAAATCTGCTTAGTCTTTCTTTGTTGTTCAGATAAGCATATAGATTGGTCTCAGGAGAGTAATGCTGGATGGGTGTAAGAATCAGCTTCTTCTGATTAGCTCGCTGCTGAAGAAAATGTACAAATGCAATGGTAACGAGAGAGTAAGGTAATGAGAAAACCGGAAGCTGAATGTAATTAAAAAGTTTGGTAAAGAAAACCAGTACGATGGAAGTCAGAGGAACCAACAGTATAGTCCACAAATAGGAATACCTGGAGGGGATAACAAAAAAACCCCCGATAGCGATGGCTACCATGATGAAATTTGCACCTATATTGTAATAAGTAATACTTGCAGCTTCTGAACCCGAAAATTGTGCAAAAATATAAGCTGAAACGAACCCAAGTATGGATAATGAGAAAAATATCCGGGAACTGAGAAGTAAAACAACTGCCAATATGACCCCTGTTATCAGGTTGTCCTGAAAGAAAATTGAACTTAGCGAACGCAGGTAAATTTCCAGTAATTTATTCAATTCCCAGGATTCGATATACTGAAAAATTGATAGTAAAGAATTTCCCCCGACTGAATACATTTCGTTGATCCAGAAGATGTTGCGTTGTGTCAGGCCAAGGTTCTCATACAATGAAGAAGGAAGTAGAATAAACCAGAAAGTCAGTACAAACGGAATGCTCAGATATGGTAACCCGTATTTAAATAATCGTCCGCCCAAGGCTACAGATATTATCAGTGTCAGTACGGATGACAGAGCGAGCAAAGTAAAAAATACAATTCCGGGATCAAAGTAAGTTCCCAGCCCGATGCCGGTGATCAGAGCATTGAAACTCAATACGCCGTTTCGCAATTGAACTTTATCAAAACCAAGCGAATTTGCTAACAATACAGCAATAATGACAGCAACTAACCCGCTTAATCCTGCGTAGAAATTCAGGAAAGTGGCCAGCATGACAGCAATCGCCATAGAACGATTATTCAGAAAGAAGATGACTGAATAGCTGTTTAATACAGCAGGTAATATTGTTTCTTTGATATTTTTAAAAGTATGACTCAAATGTAATCTGTTTGGCGGAGTAAATTTTGGATGCCTTATTCTAATCAGAGCCAGAGAGTTTCCTCTGGCTCTGAAAGATATTTTGTAAAATACCTGCAAACTTAAAAAAATCTTTTAGAAAATCTTGATTAAATTCTCAGGTTGTTTAAAAATTAAAATACAACTTTAAATTCCACCCTTCTGTTTTTTGCCCTTCCTGCAGCAGTGCTGTTATCTGCCACCGGCATAGTTTCTCCGTATCCTTTAGCGGTCATTCTACCAGCATCAATACCCTTTCCGGTAATGTATTGTTTGACAGCATTAGCACGTTTCTGCGACAATTCAAGGTTCTTGTTGTCATCTCCCTGACTGTCGCTGTGACCATTAATTTCAAGCGAATAAGCCGGATTTATTTTCATAATGTCTGTAATCATATCCAGTATTTGGTAAGAGGATTTTTTGATTACGTCTTTACCTGTTTCAAACTGGATACCTTGTAATGCTTTCGTGAAAACCTTTTTTGTTTCTTCTTTTACTTCAGGACAGCCCTTATTGGCAGCGACACCAAATTCATTCGGACATTTATCAAGATAATCAGGAACGCCATCTTTATCAGTATCGATCGGCCGTCCTTCAGCATCTACTTTTACGCCAGCAGGTGTATTGGGGCTTTTATCCAGGTAGTCAGGAACACCGTCTTTGTCGCTGTCAACCGGACAGCCATTGGCATCTACCTTAATGCCCGTGGGTGTTTTGTCGCATTTGTCAAGATAATCGGCAACACCATCTTTGTCGCTGTCGATAGGACGACCTTCAGCATCTACTTTTACGCCGGCCGGGGTATTCGGACTTTTATCAAGGTAATCGGGAACACCATCATTGTCGCTGTCGATAGGACGACCTTCAGCATCTACTTTTACACCGGTCGGGGTGTTCGGACTTTTATCGAGGTAATCAGGGACACCATCGTTGTCACTGTCAACAGGACAGCCATTGGCATCCACTTTTACCGATTGTGGGGTTTCTAAACAGAGGTCACGTTTGTCGGAAACTCCGTCATTATCTTTATCAGCCGTTTTTCCTAATGTGAAAACAAAACTCAGTACATGTTTTCCAAAACGATCATTTCCCTCAACCGATTGATAGATAGGATTGCTGGCTCCTCTGTTTTCATCACGAAGGTCTCTGTTCGTAAAATGATACAAATATTTGTATTGTAAAGCAAAACGATCGCTGATCTGGTATTTCAGACCGGCACCAATAGGAATAATCAAATCCAATCCGTCTGTAATCCTTTCCGGATATTGTTCTGCATCAGGTCTGAAATTGTCATTGTAAGCTGCTAATCCCGCACCTAATGTTAAAAACGGGTAGAACTTGGCTTCTTTACTCAGGATATAGCCATTGTTAAATTTGTAATCCAGATGCAAATCTGCATCAAACTTTCTAACAACAAACCGGTCAATTGAACTAAGAAAATAGCCATAATTACCATAACTCCCTTCAAGACCGATGTTAAATGAAGGATTCAGGTACATGGAAAGGTTGAGACCTCCTGCGGGATATACAGCTTTACTGAAGTCCCATAAGCCGTTTCCATAGTCTCCTCTGTACTCATTGTTGATCACATTAACTTCCAATGCAAATTTATTGTCTGCTGTTTGAGCAACTAATAAAAAAGAAGAAAAAATAGCTAAAAAAATTAGCATAAGTTTTTTTGTTTTCATAATACAATAGTTTAATTGTGTAGTTAGTTAATTATTTTAAAAAAAACAGAATAATATATTTGTTTAACAAATTCAGGTAAAGAATTGTTTTTAGTTTGATAATTCTGTTGGTGTTGTTTAAAACTGTTGTTTTTTGTTTTAATGTCTATTGATAGTTTTTAAGTGTTCAGGGACCACTTCTAACGAATCGATATATTCCATGGTTTCCGCTTTGCGGATGATATGGGTATTATTTTCTACATCGATCAGAACAATATTAGGCCGAAGGGTGATGAACTGCATCCACTGGGTCATGTTGTAGGCTCCAACTTTGTGGACTACCACATGATTTCCTTTTTCGAGCAATGGCATCACGATGCTTTCACGTACAACATCTATATTCATGCACAAAGGTCCGTATAAAATCATTTCTTCTGTTTGTTGTCCCATAGGTTGAGCCGGACTAACCTTGTGTTCATACCAAAGTGATGTGAATAAAGTGTTCAGACCAAAGTCAAGGATGGTGGCCCTGCGTCCGTCGGATAATCGTTTGGTTGCCAGTACGGTTCCCAGCAGGTAACCTGCATCATCAATCAGAGCACGACCACTTTCCAGAATCAGCAAGGGTAGTTCTTCCTGGCTAAATCCATAACCTAAGATCACATCGGTTATGGCATCTGCAAACTGATCCAGAGAAGGAACTGTGTCTGTACCAGGGAGATAAGCTCCCTTCAGTGTATTAGTTGAAGGGAAACCTCCTCCCAAATCAACGTATTGCAACACTTTGCCATATCGTTCTTTTACACTCCAGGTTAATTCGCAAAGATTTCTGGCAGCTGTAGCGTAGGCGTTAGGTGATAGCATGAAAGTGCCGATGTGGCAATGCAGACCTACTAAATCCAGGTTCGGGGAATTTATGATACGAGTCAGTGCATTCCAAGCCTGACCGTTTTCAAAATTAAATCCAAATCGATCCCATTTTGGATAGATTCCGGTATCCATATTGATGCGGATAGCTACCCTGGGTTTTAGTCGGTGCTCCTCACTCAGACGTATCAATGCATATAATTCATCATAATGATCGATGTGAATGAGAGAGTTGTTTTTTGCCGCTGTTACCAGTTGCTCATCAGTTTTATCCGGGCCGTTAAAAATAATTTTATAACCCGGCACCCCGTTCCTCAGGGCTTTGTCGTATTCAAATCCGGATACAACTTCTGCCCATGAGCCTTCCTGATGAAAAATCTGACAAACTGCGTCTAAATAATTGGTTTTATACGACCAGGCAAATTGAACTTTGGGGTACCGGGTTTTAAAAATTCTGGAGGCATTTTGAAAATTTCTTCTGATTTGTTTTTCAGAAATAACAAATAGTGGAGAACCATATTCTTTTAATAGTCCCTTTGCCGACACACTTTCAATATGTGTAACCGGTTCATTTTCTGTTTTTGTGCCGAATTTATTCATCAAGCCTGTGTTCATTTTCCGCAGGGTCGGTCTTTCGTATCTTTTCTTATTCATGATGTTATTGCTGTATTATAATTCACCGTTTCCGGAGATCATCTGAAATTCCTTGATGTTTGTGATCAGGTCCCAGGCATAACGGATAAAAATTTTACCAACCTCATATTCATTAAAGGGCTCAACTTTTTCACCCATGGCCATTTTCACCAAACTAGCCGGTTGGTTTTGTCCTGCTGCTGCGGTCAGGTAAATCCAGGCTGGGAATCGCGGATTCACTTCCATGATATAAGGCTTTCCATCGTCGGTAAGCATCACTTCCAGTTCGCAACCTCCACGCCATTTGGTAGCTTCTATGAATTTACGGGCAAGTTCCACCAGTTTATCATCTTCTATGGTAATTCCTGCCCAGGCTTTTCCTTTGTCAGTGATATAGAGTTTTCGCATAGGAATGATGCTGATGGCCTTGCCTTCACCGTCACCCAGTGCGGCGATATTAATTTCCGTTCCTTTGATGAATTCCTGGAGAATGATGGGTAAGCCCCATTTAGCCATAGTTTTATGAAATGCTTTTTCAGCCTGATCGTAACTGTATGCTATAACGGCATCGTAAAATTTACCTTTAACTACGATGGGAAACTCCATATTATCTGCCATTTTCTTAAGTTCTCGTAGTTCGTATAGGATTTTATCTTGTGGAACCAGAAATCCATGTTTTTGTCCGAAATCAAATAGTTTGATTTTATCTCTTGCTTCAAATTGATTCAGCTCAGGGAGAAATGTGCTGATACCAAGTTGCCAGAGCTTGTCTCGCAGTTTGATAAAATTAAACATTTCCGCATCAAAACCCGGGATGATCAGATCCAGGTTTTCCTGTTCGTGAATATATTGCAGTCTGGTAAGTAAACTTTCGGTACCTCCTGAAGGATAGGGAATCTGGTAAGTTTTATCTACCAGATCGTGCATGTACAATCCGGGTTCCAATGCTTCATACGATAATCCGATAATTCTTGATTCGAAGTCATCACACTCACGTATAGCACGAATGACAGCAACACCGGGGCCCGGACTGTCGATGGCGTTTAAAGCAGTAACGGCTATGACAAGTTTTCTCTTCATATCATAAATGATTATTCAAGGATGCTGTAATCTTTCAGTAAAGCAGTGAATTCATCCAGATCGCGCTCGAACAACAACCGGTCAACGTCATATCCCCGGCAAATTTCATCCGTGATTTCATGAGTAGATTTGTCCTGTTTCAGCATGCGGATAATTTCCGATCCGATTCCGTTTGTCGAGAATGAATCTCCTGTTGCAGGATTAAAAAGAAATCCTTCCTCGCTTACAGCAATGTTTTTTCGTATTCTCATAACGATGATCGTTTTATTTGATGCAAATGTAAATTTGCTGCATATGAGTTCCAAATATTTTCAGTACAACATGCCCTTTATTCAGCAAAACCTGGTTTAGAATATCACTTTTTCAGTAAAGTCTTTGATTTTTACAACGAAAATTCCTTTTACAGGAAGATGGAGGTTCATCACTTCCGCACTTGCTTTCTCTTTTGTGAGAAGTAAACCATGTAAAGTGTAAATTTCAATCCAATCACCCGGACTTAAATTTTTAATCATTAATCCGTTTCTAGTTTTGAAGCATTGATAGGTATATTTAGAAATAGATTTGTTTGAAGTGTTGAAATTTATTTCTGTTATATTGCTGAACTCTTCCCAGTAAGGTGCTTGGCTGTATAATGACAGAGAACCTATGGGAACAGATAAAACACAACTTGTTTTATTAATTAATTCAACTTTCGCAAGCTCTGTTAGCCCGCTTGCGGTAGGCTTTTAAAATTCAAGTATTTTGTAAGTTTTTCATTTTCAGAGAATAATTTTTCTATTAACATTTCAATATCTATGTTGAAA
>JAQVNN010000136.1 GCA_028703105.1 Paludibacter sp.
AAAGCTCCTGTTCACAATTTCAAGATGGTATCAGAAGCTGCGGGGATCAACAGTTTCACCCCGTTTTTCGTTTTTTCATATTTCAAGCCCTTCAGCGAAGGATTCTTTTCGATCGTTGTTTCATCCATATCAGCATGGATGATGCTAAGCTGAATGGGAGCATTGCTGTTGATCTTTATCCTATTACCTTCCAAAAAACAAAGCTCGGCTGAACTGTTTTCATTTTCACTCGAAATAACATAATTGCCAAATCCAAGTTCTTTCCCTTTCCCAAGATAGATCTTTTCGAGTTGCCCTTTATTGAATGACACGACCCCAAAATAACCGTTAAAAACAAGACTATCCCCGGCAATACCCGCTTTACAATCATTCCCTTGCGCAATGAACTGTGTTGAGTTTTGCTGATCGATGACTTTCAATACCGTGTGATTGTCATCGCATAGCTTGTCCATTTTCATTATTTCCTTGATTGTTTGATTTCCTTCTCCTTCAAAAGGCTCAAACACGGCAACAAAGGGATTTGTCCATGCTTCTTTATTTGCACGTACCGAAAGAACGGGTTGAGGCTGATTGGCATAACGAGAACCGGCAGTTTTTACTTTTGGTGAAAATGCCGTATAATAGGTTCTATTGTTCTCCTTTGGCATGAGTACCTGCATGAATTTATCTTTTTCTCCCTTATTTTTCATTGTAAACAAAGCCGTTACATTCTCCTTATAATCTTCCAGCTTTTCTACTTGAGAAAAAAATCTAAACCCTGGATAATCATTTCCAGCAAGTGGATAGGTTGTTGAAGCTGTAGTCAACTTGTTCCTATTTTTATCAATTAAGGTTAAAGCATCTCCCACATTGTGATATACATAGTCGTTACTAATTTTATTATCAGAACGATATATATCCACATAATACCCGCTAGAAGGAGACGTACGAATGATCGCCAACAATCTCAATTGATTCGTCTGGGTCGATGCATCAAAATAACGCGTTTCGGTAAATGAAAAACTTTCAGAAATTGCCTTTTCATCCGGCATCGGCTCCATGGTTACCAGTTCAATCTGACCAATTTTCTTTGTTCCGGCACCGCCACTAAACGGAACAGAACTTGAAGACCCTCCAGCCACAACCGTATTGTGCGCTGCCCACTGACTGTAATAGTTCCGATGCATGGGGTGTTCATAATTCGCCCCTGTACCGGCATCAATTCCCATGATATCACCCAATCCATATAACTCCATGGCCATCCCATTGCAATGATTGTGATTGTAGGTAGCGCCTTGCACGCCCACCATCAAGCCTGTTTTGGGATCCTCTCCATTTCGTTGTAGAAAATAACGTGCAAAATCAAGAGAACCTGTTCTGGGCCAACCAAAATTCTCTGTCGCCTTCGGAATCTCGGGAAGAAAGCACAGTAATCCAAGAAATCCCGATTCTTCCCGCTTATACTTACCTTCCTCAATCAATTTTTGCATGGAAGCGGCCATTTCATCCAGTTCATCTTCCTTGTATTTAACAGCCCCAATTAACCCGATTTCCAGTGATTCCCCACTTTGTGTCGCATGTCCCGTATCGCCAAAAGCAGAAACAGTGAGATTGGGGAATGAATACTTCATCATGGCAAAAGATGCCCTGAAAAGCTCCGGAAACTTTTGAAAAACATCAAACCCGTTGTTCTCCAATGCGAGTGACGAAATTAAAAGGTTGGTGACCGGATAATTGTGATATCCCCCAGGTTCTTTCCAATGGCCGTCGTGTGTCAGCCATTTTTCAACCGTAGAGGGCAGCGCCAATTGACCACATCCCCCGTTGATGGTATCATTTTCAAGAAAAAATTGTAAATAATAATCCCGTTTGGTTTCATCTTCAAGGCTCAATGCGGCAAAGACCATCGTTGAACTCTCTGCAGCATACCAATTGTTATTCCAATAACCGCGGAAGGCTAAAGTAGAAGCCATTTTTTCAAAAACCGTTTCATAATACTTCAGATTGTATCCCTTCTGTTTCATGAAAGGTTTGATAAAATCATATGCGACAATCAAAGATCGGTAGGAAGCATCCCCAAGGGTCTGCATATCCAGAAATCCTGTACGGCAAGGACCCACTATGGGTTTCTGGTAATAGGCGCCTCGTGCCCATTGGTTCACAATGTCGGCTGCAAACGTACCAAATTTCTCCTCCCCGGTCAGCCAGTAAATAATCGCAGCAGACTGGGCAAGACTATTGATATCACTGTTAATCGAAGTAATATATGCTTCGGGATCAACCCACTCTTTTAATTTCTTCTCCGGATTGTATAAATACATTAAACGAGCCGTATCATTGGGTACCAATTCCTCTATTCTTGGCTTTCGATACGAGGTGCCACTTTTGGTAATAGGAGAACGCAAATAGGTACTTACTCTCACTGTTGGAAACGGAGCATCCCCTTCCCATTTTATCAAGCGTTGACCGTTGTCATCCGAGTATACCGTTGTATATCTTTTCCCGGGTACCCGATTCATGAGATAACGACTCAGAATCCATTCTTTATTTGTTTGATGCCGATCCACATAAGGCAGCACCGTTTGAACCATTTCGGTATAAATTGTTTTCGCCCAATCTTGTGTTTCTATTTTTTCAAGTATCGCCTTTTTATTATCCTGATGTACCAGAATATGAGGATAACGATCCTGCGCCGACAACTGGGTTACAGTAGCCAGCAAAATTAAACATGCAATCTTCAGATTTTTCATTTCAACAATATTTAGGCTTCAGTTACTATTGTACTCATTTAGTTTCGTATGGTATGTATACAGCTAAATTCTCGACTGACAATGTTTTGTGACCCTTTTTTGTCCTCATTGATAGGTCTTATCTTTAGCTGTATCTATCCCAATTTTATGAACATACGAAACTTAATTTATTCATTTGAATGGCTTGGTTTTCCTCTCCATCAGGTATGAGCATCACCTCAATAAATTTCGGCTTCTTTTCTGAAAGAGATACCGGTACATTATTTGGGCGGAAAGTCTGCGGATGTGAGTGTAGCCCAAGGCATGAACGATTGATTTTCGAGCCCTTCCGGACGACTCTTCTCAATCATTCGTCGCGTGTAGGGCATTTCCAACCCTAACCTGTCGTGAAAATGATGATACACACGTTCCCATACCGGAAACACTTTGTCTCTTTGGCTCGACGAAATCTCCTTTCCATACACATATTTTCCATACCATGTCATATACTCTGTAAAAGGGACCTCCTCACCCGACATATACTTAGCCGTATACTCAAACCCTCGATAGAGTCGGTTGTCGAAAACTCCATAGAGATCAAGTCCCTGTTTCCAGGCAATCTCAGCAGCGCATCCCAAAAAACCGAGTCCCATCTGTACATGCTGTTGGTCCCGTCCACTCTCCTGGCACTGGCCATTGTCATAAAAATAGTTCTTGATCGATCCATTCGTATCGCCATCAATGGCAAACCGATAGGCTTTATCAAAAATGTCGCGGCGATCCAGGAAGATGCCCATACACATCATGGTCTGGATATTGGCCGCATCCCAGTTGCCGTTATATCTTGGCGTCCAATCTTCGATCACTCGATACCATATATTCAATACCATGTCCTCAAAAGCTTTTCTGTCGCTCTCTTTCCAGCCATTGTACGTGTGTTTGATGATTTCGGCAGCGTTCAGATATTTGATTCCCGCTGTACCAACCTTCAATTGTCTGTTGTGGTTCGTGACCGAATCGAGTGTAGCGGACCACGCATTAAAAATCTCTATCGCTTTTTCCGCATAGACATCTTCCCTTGATACAATCCATTGAAGTGCCATCGTATAAGCGGCGCCACCGTCCTGTACAAATTCACGGCCACCCACATCCGGATTGTTATAGGGCCCGTTGGCCACCACAGCATAAGGCGTCGGCTGATAATCCAGCTGCGCGAGTTCCGAAACTTTCAGGCTATCCCATGCGGTTTTCCACGGTTCTTCCCCTGCCAATACCCTAGA
>JAQVNN010000052.1 GCA_028703105.1 Paludibacter sp.
GCCTCCGCTACCATTGGGATGCCTTCGTTGATTTTTTCTACGGATGTATTGCAAAACGACAATCTTATGTTGTTGTTGGTGATGCCATGCGGGTCGAAAGTCCTACCGGAAACAAAAACGACTCCTTTCTCAATGGCACGTTTTAATATTTCCGTTGAATCAATTTGTCTGGGGAGTTGCAACCAGATGTAAAATCCTCCTCGGGGGACTGTAAAGGGAATGTTTTCGGGTAAATATTTGTGCAACGCTTCAACCATGGCTTCAGCACGTTGCTTGTATTCTTTTCTTACGGCATCGATATAGTTGTAAACAGCTCCTGTTTCTAAAAATTTATGGGCAAGCATCTGGGTAAAGCTTGGAGAACAAGCATCAATAGATTGTTTAATCAGTTCGCATTTTTGATAGATATGTTCAGGTACCAGCATCCAGCCGAGGCGTAAACCTGGTCCCAGAATTTTGGAGAAGGAGCCGGTATAGCAAATGTCTATTCCCCCGGGATTCATGGCTTTGATGGTAGTCAGGTGTTTTTTATCTTCTTCGTAGTAGTATAAGTCACTGTAAGCATCGTCTTCTATCAGCGGAATATCCTGACCGGAAAGAATTTCTATCAGGGCATTTTTCGTTTCCAGCGTGTAAAGTGTTCCCGCAGGATTGTGAAAATTAGGAGTCAGATAGATGAATTTGGGTTTTTTAACTGAGGATGCTATGGTTTCCTTTAGCTTTTCAAGATTGATTCCGTTGGCTGTCAGCGGAACCGAAACAATATCTGCTTCATAGGATCTGAAGGCCGAAGTCGCTCCTATGAAACAAGGGTTCTCCACTACGATGGTATCGCCAGGATCAACAAAAGCTTTTGCCAGGATATTGATGGCTTGCAAAGAACCCGTGGTGATCATCAGCTTGTTTTCATCAACCGGCAATCCTTTTTTTCTAAGAAATTCTTTCAAGGAGACGAGTAATTCCGGTATTCCGCTGGTCGGACCGTATTGCATGGCAATTTGTTTTTCCTTTTCAGAAAGATGATTGTATATGTCGTCAATCTGATTCAGCGGAAATAAATTGTTATCCGGCATGCCGCCTGAAAATAAAATCATATTGGGCTTATTTGCCAGACTCATCAAATCGCGGATTTCTGAAGAGCGAAGGTTGTTTACGGAAGATGAAAAACGGGTCATACTTTATAGTAATTTGTGGTTAGTTGTTAGTGGATTGTGGTTAAAAAATTTATGTGTTCACATGTGACTAATGTGGTGAATAATAATCCGCCATGCACCACGCCGGCTCCGTTCAGGTGACGGGCGGTTATTTCAACCTTGACAATGGCATGGCCAGGATTGCATGTTACAAGGACAATCCCATTTTCGCGGGCAAAGTTGTCGCCTTTGAAATATTCAAAGCATTTGTTGCTCATGTTGTAGTTGATGGTTGGTGTTTCAGACCTGTCAGGTTTTTAAAACCTGACAGGTCTGAAGTTGTAAATGAAAATCAAATCTGGTAAATATCACTGGCTTTCAATAGTTTCATCTGATTTTCCTGCAACACCCGGATGACTTCTTCGTTCGACTCGGAGCGGATAATTACGCTGGCGGCATGGTCGAAAGCAAAGGCGTACATGTACTCTATTGATACGTTGTTATCTGAAAGGATTCTCAATGCTTTGTATAATCCCCCTGGCTCATGTGGTACTATCATGCATACCACATCGGTAATGTTCACGGAAAAATGCTTTTCTTTCAATGCTTTGATGGCTTCATCCGGTTTGGATACAATGCACCTGACAATACCAAAATCGGCTGTGTCGGCAATGCTGAACGCGGAAATATTGATGCTGTTCTCGCTCAGGATTTTTGTCATCTCGGTGAGTCTTCCTGTTTTGTTTTCAAGGAAAACAGATAATTGTTTGATGATCATAATCTTATTGTTTATTATTTATTTTAAACCACAAAAGACCAAAAGTAAGCAATTAAACCCTTAAACCTTTATACACTTAAACTTTTAAATCTTTAAACTCTTAATACCCAAAAACTAACCACTATCAACTTCTATTATCAATCACTCTCTTTGCCTTTCCTTCGGATCGGTCGATACTATGAGGTTCAACTAAGTTGATTTTAGCCGAGATGCCCAGCGTGCTCGCGATATTATGCTGGAATCGTTTTTTCAGGTTTTCTAATGTTTTGATTTCATCCGACCAGAATTGATCGTCTATTTCAACATTGATTTCCAGGGTGTCGAGGTTGTTTTCACGATTGACCACCAGTTGGTAGTGTGGACTGGCTTCGGTCATTTCGAGCAGCACGGCTTCTACCTGCGATGGAAATACATTTACGCCCCGGATGATGAGCATATCGTCACTTCTGCCCATGCACTTTTCCATCCTGACCAATGTACGTCCACAGTCGCATTTTTCAACATGCAGACGGGTCAGATCGCGGGTGCGATAGCGAAGTAACGGCATGGCTTCTTTGGTGATAGTTGTAAATACCAACTCGCCCAGTTCGCCGTATGGCAACACTTCCAGTGTGTTTGGGTCAATGACTTCCGGAATAAAGTGATCTTCGTTGATGTGCATGCCGTCCTGACATTCACACTCCATCGAAACGCCCGGACCGATGATTTCACTCAAACCATAAATATCGAAAGCTTTCAAGCCAAGTAGGTTTTCTACCTGTTTACGAAGCTCATTTGTCCACGGTTCCGCGCCGAAAATACCGGCTCTCAGCTTGATGTCTTTGCGATCGATACCGGCAGCCATCAAACTCTCGCCCAGGTGTGCAGCATACGAAGGTGTGCAGGCAATCACCGTTGAACCGAAATCAACCATCAGTTGTAGTTGCTTTCTGGTATTTCCTCCGGAAATGGGGATGACCGAGGCGCCGACTTTTTCTGCTCCATAATGCATACCCAGCCCACCAGTAAACAGTCCGTACCCATATGCTATCTGGATAATGTCTTCCTTCGTTACGCCGGCCATGGTCATAGAGCGGGCCACTACTTCACTCCACAGTTGTAAGTCGTTTTTGGTATAACCTACAACCGTTGGCTTGCCGGTAGTACCGCTCGAAGCATGTAGTCTGACAATCTGATTTTGGGGAACAGTAAACAACCCAAACGGGTAATTATCACGTAAATCATCTTTTACAGTGAAAGGTAAATCTTTCAGTTGATCGATGCTTTTGATGTCACGCGGCTCAATACCGGCTTCAGTCAGTTTTTTTCTGTAAAATGGCACGTTGTAATAGATGCGTTCAATCATTTTTACAAAACGCTCATTTTGAATTTCCTTTAGCTTTTCCCTGTCAGCTGTTTCAATAAATTCATTCCAGATCATGGTGTATGTTTTTTGTCTTCAGTTTACGGTCTCCAGTCATTGGCCTAACGACCGTTGTCTGGTTTCTGGCGACTGGTGTCTTATAATGTTTGAGTTCCCAAATCAAATGCCTTTAAATTCATCTCCACGATGGCATCGCCTTTGCTGCTGAACATGGCGCGTATGCTTTCTCTCAGTTCTTCTTTTGTAAATCCAAGGTAGTTGGCAGCAGCGCCAATTATCACCACATTTTCGGTTTTAATGCTACCTGCTTGTTTTGCGATGGTTTCAGCATCCACAAGCAGAATTTCTTTACCTGTTTTTTGGATGTTTTCAATCACTTCTTTTTCATCCGGATAACCTGTTATGTTAACAAAGGGTTTTGTTGCCGTAATGATTACACCATCCTCAGCCAAAAAAGGAAGGTAGCGTAAAGCCTCCATTGGTTCCAGCGAAAGAATAATGTTCGCTTCTCCTTTTGGAATTAAATCTGAAAAGATTTCCTGGTCGGAGATGCGCAGGTGCGATTCCACTGCGCCGCCACGCTGACTCATGCCATGAACTTCCGCCTGTTTGATGAAAAGGTCTTTTTGCATAGCAGTGTAGTCAATGATGGCGGCTATCGTCAGAATGCCCTGACCGCCCACTCCTGCCAATATTATATTGTTGATCATCGTGTGTTATTTTTTTAAATTTTTTCTTCTTAAGGTCTGAATACACTCGCGACAAGCCAGAATAACAGAAACACCTTCATAATCGAATGCCGATTTCAGTGTGGCAATATTTTCTTCTAGATTTTTTTTCAGAGGAACGATGGTGTGAATGTGCTCTCTTTTAACCCCTATGCCTTCGCAGATTTGCTGTAGTTTGTTTGTCCCGGCTGAATCCTGTCCACCTGTCATAGCCGTGGTATAATTATCTGAGATAATCAGCGTCATCGGAGTTTTGTCATTCACCGCATCCAGTAATCCGGTGATGCCTGAATGAGTAAACGTAGAATCGCCGATAACAGCTACAGCCGGATGAAGCCCCGCATCAGAAGCACCTTTGGCCATAGTTACTGAAGCTCCCATGTCCACACAAGTGTTGATGGCGTTGTAAGGAGGCAGTGCGCCAAGTGTGTAACAGCCGATGTCGGCGAACACGTGTTTGTTTGCGTAACCTTCGAGGGCTTTGTTTAGCGCTTCGTACAAATCGCGGTGACTGCATCCCTGACACAATTCTGGTGGCCGGTTGGTCACAATTTCCGGGATGGGCAGGGAAACCTTTGTTTCGTTCAGCAGAGCTTTAGCTACCACATCCGGTGAGAGTTCACCAGTGCGAGGAAGTGTTCCATCCAATCTACCTGAAAATTTGTTGTTATCGAAGAATCCGCGTAACAACTCCTCGTAAATCGGATAACCTTCTTCTGCAATCAGCACTTTTGTATAACGATTGCAAAAGTCTTTGATGGTTTTCTCCGGAAGAGGATATTGTGATATCTTCAAAACTGGGATATTCAACTGATGGGTAGAATTGACTTCCATCGTATAATTAAAAGCCAATCCGAAAGCGATGATGCCGAAATCTCCTTTTCCT
This sequence comes from Paludibacter sp., assembly GCA_028703105.1. GTDB lineage: Bacteria > Bacteroidota > Bacteroidia > Bacteroidales > Paludibacteraceae > Paludibacter. The sequence continues at coordinate 4,889 of JAQVNN010000052.1, forward strand.
GGTATTTCCCGATTAAATGCAGATGTTTCAGACAACATCACCAACTTCTTTTGCATGTCAAGTAATCCGTTGTATCTTTTGCGGGCAATTGCCGGAAGCAAAATCCACTTGAAACGATCAGTCTCGGGAGCCAGTTGATTGGCATCCACGGGGGCTGTACGTTCAATAACAGAACGGGAATGCGAAAGCCGTGTAGTGATACGGATGATGACCGGAAGTTTCACTTCTTCCGACAGATTGAATGCATATCGTACACAATGATAAGCTTCCTGTTGATTTGAAGGTTCCAATAAAGGCAGATATGCATATTTTCCGTAGAAACGTGTATCTTGTTCGTTTTGTGATGAATGCATGGATGGATCATCAGCAACCAGGAGTACTAGCCCGCCGTTTATACCGGTCACAGCCGAATTGATAAAAGCATCCGCAGCTACGTTCAATCCTACGTGCTTCATGCAGACAAGGCTGCGTTTCCCGGCATACGACATACCAAGAGCAGCCTCATAAGCTGTTTTTTCATTCGCTGACCAGTTCGACCGGATTTTCTTCTTTCCGGCTATTTCTGATTCTTGTATATAAGTAGTGATTTCTGTAGATGGAGTGCCAGGGTAAGCATATACACCCGATATTCCTTCGTCAATGGCAGCAACTGCTATAACCTCTGCGCCGAGAAGCAATTCTCTTTCTTTATTCATTTTTTAGAGTATCTAATGTGTGCATTTATCCGTAAAAATTTGTAAAACAAGATAATGCAATCTCATAAAGTGCTTTTTTGTCAAAATGCTGCAAAGTTAACGAAAAACAGGCAAAATGCAAACAAATGATAGAAGTGTTTTGTTGATAATTGAGGAGATTCCGGGAGACCACACATATTATACCGTTTATACCGTCGTCTGTAGTTTGCAATTGTTAATTGGTGTTTACTGCGACGGCAGCCGGTATTTTAGGAATGTCATTGTCTCTTATGGAAAAATGCTTATAAAATCTAATAAAAAAAATGTTTTTGCTATTAGAAATTTAAAAAAATCTGATTTTTGATTTTATTATTAAATATATTTTGTATTTTTGTTGCCGAAAAAATAAATCTCTAAAAAACGTAACATTTTATGAAAGCAGATCAAGTCCTCGACACTCTGAGGCGTCGCTTTCCCAATGAACCTGAGTACCATCAGGCAGTTGAGGAAGTATTGCACTCCATTGAAGAAGTGTACAACGCCCACCCTGAATTCGAAAAACAAAATTTAATTGAAAGACTTTGCATTCCGGATCGTATTTTCTCCTTCCGAATTACTTGGGTTGACGACAAAGGCAACGTGCAAACCAACATGGGATACCGTATTCAGCACTGCAATGCTATCGGCCCTTACAAAGGAGGTATGCGTTTTCATGCCTCTGTTTGTCCTTCTATCCTTAAATTCCTGGCTTTCGAACAAACGTTCAAGAATGCATTGACAACCTTGCCGATGGGTGGTGGAAAAGGAGGTTCTGATTTCAATCCGAAAGGAAAATCAAATGCAGAGATCATGCGTTTCTGTCAGGCTTTCATGCTTGAATTATGGCGCCATATCGGTCCTGAAACTGATGTGCCTGCCGGTGATATCGGTGTTGGCGGTCGTGAAGTTGCTTATATGTATGGTATGTACCGTAAACTGGCACGTGAAAATTCAGGGACTTTTACCGGTAAAGGCTTGGAATTCGGAGGTTCATTGATTCGTCCGGAAGCAACCGGTTACGGTAATATCTACTTCCTGCTGAACATGCTCAAAAGAAAAGGCATTACCGACCTGAAAGGTCAGGTTATTGCTATTTCAGGATCAGGGAATGTGGCTACTTATACAGCTGAAAAGGTGCTCGAACTGGGAGGTAAAGTGATTACTCTGTCTGATAGTAACGGATATATATATGATCCCGATGGAATTACCAAGGAAAAACTTGAGTATGTTTTTGAATTGAAAAATATCTACCGCGGCAGAATCAAAGAATATGCCGACAAATATGGATGTAAATACGTGGAGGGTGGTCGTCCCTGGGCGGAAGCTTGTACCATCGCTTTGCCGTCTGCTACTCAGAATGAGTTGAATGGCGATGATGCAAAAGTGCTTGTGAAAAACGGTTGTATTGCTGTCTCAGAAGGAGCCAACATGCCTTCTACTCCCGAAGCAGTTGAGGTGTTCCTGAAAAATAAAATCCTTTATGCGCCGGGTAAAGCAGCCAATGCCGGAGGTGTTTCTGTTTCCGGTCTCGAAATGACACAGAACTCAATGAAGTTGAGCTGGTCGAGAGAAGAAGTGGACGAAAAACTGAAGAGTATCATGGAGAATATCCACGATGCTTGTGTAAAATACGGAACTGAACCTGATGGATATGTAAACTACGTAAAAGGTGCTAATATCGCTGGTTTCATGAAGGTTGCCAAAGCCATGATGGCACAGGGAGTTCTATAATTCCGGTTTTAAATGATATATTGATGAAAAACGCCTGTGAGTTCGTCGCAGGCGTTTTTTAGTGGCTTTTTTTAAGAAAGTAATTAAAACCGAATGCTTCCAACAAAAACCGGTAAATGCATATTAGCAGCATTACCACTTGCCGTGTTGAGTAATCCAAGTGGGTTGATGCTGAACCTCATTGACAGGTTTTTATCTTCCTTATTAACCTCCTTACTGAAATTTCTAATTGCCAGAAAATAACCAACAGCACTTCCGATTCCGGTTAATAGAGCTGTTGTTTTAACTTCCCGGTTAAAAGCTGTTTTCTCCGAACTGTCGATCAAATATCCAAGTCCCATCCCTATCAGTGTGCCGCTGAACTGGCTTAACGCAATGAATGTTCCCTGACGAGTTGAAAATTCCTGTTTTTGAGCCAGCACATTTCCAAAATACAATCCCCCCAATCCCCCCAATGTAGCTGTTAGGGTGTAAAGTTTTGGCTCTTCAACACCGGCAATATACAGTAAAGAAGCAGGAATATATGCTCCAAGCAGTCCTGCACCCTGCAACGCGAGTACATCTCCGGTACTGTAATTTTCTTTTGCCGATAATCGATACCCGGTGTACATACCTCCTGCAGCACCTGTTAGCAGTGACAAGGCTATAAAATTTGTTGTATGATCGCCATTGTATAAATTCAGTAGATGACCTGCGCCAAGACCAATACCCATTCCAAAATCAGCAAAGGTTCCGATTGCACAACTCCGACCTTCAGAGAACTGATGTTTTTTTGCCCATTTGTACCCAAGTATTCCTTCAGTAATACTTCCGGCAGTACCCAGGGTAAGCATAATTTTACTGCCTGGCTCAGAGGAAAAAAGAACAGGTAACATCAATCCATGTAGAAAACCGCGGGACATTCCGTAAATAGAACTATTAGCTTCTGCTTTTGTAATTTCTTTGTTTTTTGTAATAAAATAGGGTATCAAAAAACTGGAACCGGCAGTTAACAGATAAATACCTGTGTTGAATGAATTGCCGGTTGAAATTACAGTTGAAACTGAGGTCCCGTAAAAATAGGTTCCGATGAGTGTCGATGCAACCAACAAACTCGTTCTTCCGGATTGGTCAAGTAAACTGTTAGGAGCGCTTTGTGCGACTCTTGCTGTTATCAGCGAACGTAATTCAGCGGCCTCTTCCCTGTTTAAGGTTTTACGTGTTCTCAGCGTGGTGTTGTCAGAAGTGTGACTTATTTCAAGGATATAAACCGAGTCGTTGGACTGGTATAAACGGGCCTCAAGGAATCCCCGGTACTCAGGAAATAATGTAAGTTTCTTTTCAAGATTCGCATCGATAATATTGATTTTCTCATTCATGTCAAAAGGTATCTGTCTTTCCTGTGAGTTAAGCTTAAGACAAATGAGTACAAGCAGTAGCATAATGTTTTTTTTCATCGTTGTCTGTGTTTTAATGGTTGTTTTATACAATTCCGGATGCATTCGCAAAAGTAATAATTTTTTATTTAGTTTTAAAAAAATGTTAATCATGTGAATTCAATATTTGTAATGCATAAATAATCACTAAATTTGCAACGCGTGAATTATTTCAAAATTATAAAAAGATATAACAGTAAAATAAAAAATATGAAGATGAAATATAAATTTATTTTTCCGGTTGTACTGCTGTTTGTTGCAGTAAATCTTTCAGCTCAGAAAATTGGGATTCAGGCTGGTTATGTTAATGTGAGTGAACAAACAAACGGTTCATCACTTGTATTTCCTGAACTGGTGAGCGGTTTCCAGGTTGGCCCAGTATCAGAAACAGAACTTTTTAATAATATTGATATTCGGTATGGGGTATTATATACTTATTTGATGTCAACATTTGATGGGGTAACAGGTACAAATAATTACAATGGTCACTTGGTCGATGTCCCTGTACGTATTCAATTTGCTTTTCCGATTGACAATGCTTTGAAATTATTCGCATTTGCCGGGCCGAACTTCAATTTTGGTCTCGCGCAGAAAACAATCAACAAAACTACTGTTTTCGGTTCTGAAATCAACACAACTTATGATCGCTATAAAGCTGATGCCGATAATGACGATGTGTATGATGTTAATCGTTTTGATGTTAGATTCGGATTGGGTGCCGGCGCACAGTATCGCAATGTTCAACTCCGGGTCGGTTACGACTGGGGCATGCTGGATTTAAACAACACAGATGATATTTCATTGAAAAGAAATCAGCTGACTGCCTCGTTGGTTTATCAGTTCTAACATATATGATAAAAAAAAATCAACTTTTCCCAATCGGACAAATCAATAAACCTCACGGCATACAGGGAGAAATGTTGTTTGGTTTTACGACTGATATTTTTGAAGTTGAAGAATTGCCTTTTTTTATCTTTGAACTGGATGGGATATTTGTTCCTTTTGTTGTTGCTGAATATCGTTTGAAATCTGCCTCGACAGGTATTCTACTTTTAGATGGAGTAAATAGCGATGAAGATGCCCGCCCTTTTTCAGGGCTGCAAATATACATCCTGAAAGAAAAACTAGATTTACTTCCTGAAGTCGAAGTGGATCTGGATTATCTTGTTGGATTTCAGTTAAAAGATATAGAAAAAGGATTAATCGGTGTAGTAAGTGAAATTGATCGTACCACCGAAAATACTTTGTTTGTGATTCAACAGGAAGAAGATGAATTGTTGATACCAGTCAGCGAAGAGTACATCCGGGAAATCGACCATGATAACAACATTATCCTGGTTGAGTTACCCGGGGGACTCCTTGATTTATAGTTATTTCAGGGCGTAAACTTTTTGTTTAACCCACTCTGCCCATTGAGCCTGCGTTTTCGATTTATCGAATGTCTGCCACGGAATTCTTTCTCCAATCTTGATGGTGAAATGTTTCCCTTTTTGTTTAAACATCTCATCAGCTAAATACATCATTTCGATGTTAAATTTTATCTTCAGGAACTTGCGTAGATTTGCCAGATTATAAAAAAAGTTGGAATTTCTTCCTTCGAAATAGATGGGCACAACATCCCGTTGGTATTGAATTGCCTTGGTGATGAAATTTTTTTTCCATTCCAGGTCACAGATTTTTCCTCTCACTTTTCTCGAACACATACCGGCAGGGTAAGTAACGAGATGATTGTCGGAGCTGTATAGTTCGTGCATCATTTCGGCGTGACTTTTCGACTGAGCACCGAATTTATTCACAGGAACAAACATTTCCTTCATCGGATGCAAATTCGCCAGCAGGTCGTTGGAGAAGAAACGCACTTTTCCGTCATACTCCTTCCCAATGAGATAACCTGTTGTCATGCCGTCGAGTCCGCCCAGCGGGTGATTGCTGGCAAAAATATACTTGCCGTCTTTGGGCGGGAGGTTTTCTTTTCCGTAGATTGAAGTTGTTACACCTAAAAATTTCAATCCGGCTTCTACAAATTCCAGGTTTTTTAAATCCGGATTTTTTTCGAAGAACTCGTTGATTTCCTCTTGGTGAACAATCTTTTTCAGATAATTCACGATGAACTTAGGAGTTTTTGCATGTGGTGCCCTGGTTTTTATTACCCTGGCAACATCTATCTTGACAATTTTTTGTTTGGTCATAAGGGTCGTTTTTCTGCGGAGCAAAAATAATAAAAATATATGGGAGTTGTATAATCTCGCCCTTGCAGGGTTACATAACTTGTTATGATAGTTTTTCTGTAGGTTACGTTTTTTATTTATATTCCCCACTTTTATGTTTTTTTGATCTATTTGTTTTTAGTTGTGTTTGTAATTATCTGTTTAATAAAGATTTAGGTCTGTCTGTGTTTTTTGATTTATTTGTTTAAATTTTGTTTATAATCTCTTGAAAGGTAAGATTTAGTATTTGAAAACTTGTTGATAAATATTCTGTGGGGAAATGTGGGGAATTTAAAAATCTTTTTATACTTTTACAGTTGCAAAATTATGCGTGGAATATCATGTCAACATTTATCGGGAAATATGAAGCGAAGGCGGATGTAAAGGGGAGAGTTTTCATTCCTTCCGTGTATCGTAAAATCCTGCCTGAATCAGACAGGGAGCGGGTTGTAATGCGCAAGGATACTGAAAATGATTGCCTGATCGTGTACCCTGTTTCGGTATGGAATGAAAAAGTGGAGGCGTTTAAATCCAGGCTCGACGAATGGAATCCTGTGGATCAGATGTTGCTCATGCAGTTTGTGTCTGAAGCTGAATGGCTGGATATCGACTCTCAGGGTCGGGTGCTGATACAAAAAAAACACCTGCAGACCATTGCCGTAGAAAATACTGAGGTTCTTTTCGTCGGGATGATCGACCGTTTTGCGGTTTGGAGCAAGGCAAAATACGAACAGTCACATATTCCAGCTTCTGATTTTGCCGCTTTACTCAAAGAAAGAATGATGAAAAAGTAAGATATATGCCTTATGGATGAACCCGTTTATCATGTGCCTGCATTGCTTGCAGAAACCATCGACGGACTGAATATCAAGCCTGAAGGGGTTTATGTGGACTGCACCTTTGGTGGCGGAGGACATGCACGGGAAGTCTTGAAACGACTGGGAAAAAACGGGAAATTGCTGGGCTTTGACCAGGATGAAGACGCTTTCAGCAATGTCATTGAAGATGAACGTTTTATTTTTATCCACAGCAATTTTAAGTACCTGAAAAATTTCCTGCAGTTCCATCAGATAACGAAAGTGGATGGCATTCTTGCTGATCTTGGCGTTTCTTTTCATCATTTTGATGAAGCGGAACGTGGATTTTCTTTTCGTTACGATGGAGAACTGGATATGCGGATGAACAAAAAATCCGAACTGACTGCTGCAAAAGTATTGAATACCTATGCTGAAGAACAGTTGGCCGATGTTTTTTACCTCTATGGTGAATTACGCAATGCCCGGAAAATTGCCCGCGCCATTGTTCATTACCGTGCCGATGCCAAATTTGACAGGATTTTTCCTTTTATCGAAGTATTGAAACCTTTCTTTGGAAGAGAGAAAGAGAAAAAAGATATGGCGCGTGTCTTTCAGGCATTACGTATTGAAGTGAACCGGGAAATGGAAGTGCTGAAGTCGCTGCTGAGCCAGTGTGTGGAGGTGTTGAATGAGGATGGCCGACTGGTGGTATTGACCTATCATTCACTCGAAGACCGGTTGGTGAAGAATTTCATCCGTTCCGGAAATTTTGAAGGGAAATTGGAGAAAGATTTCTATGGAAATGTGATTGCTCCTTTGAGAGCGGTTAATAATAAGGTGCTTGTTGCCGGAGATGAAGAAGTAGCTGCTAACCCGAGAGCCCGCAGTGCCAAGTTGAGAATTGCAATCCTGAATCATCAATGAGTATGTCGTTTTTTAAAAACATAGTAGAAAAGATTCGTCAGAGTGAGGATTTGTCTGATATTCGCTCAAGCAGCGTGCGGGACATTCTCAACGGGAATATTTTGACCAAGAAGTTCATCAGAAAACAGTATTTGCTGATTATCCTGTTGGTAGTGCTCAGCATTGTATATATCGATAACCGTTATTACAGTGAAAAACAGATTGCCCGGGTGGTGACGTTGAAAAAGAACATACAGGATGCCAAATATGAGTCGCTGACCATTTCGGCTGAACTCATGGAAATCAGCCGGCAGTCGAATATCCTGCTGCTGCTGCAAAGTAAAGGCCTGCAGTTGAAACCAGGTAGCACGCCGCCGATTGTGATAGAATAAGTCTAATGTCAAGCGTCTGACGTCTAATGTTAGCGGAGAGCGGAAACGGAGAACGGAAACTGAACAGTGATTAGTGAATAATGAATAGTGATTAATTAAGAACGACGTTAGACGTTAGACTTTAGACGTTTGACGAAAATAATATGCCGGATAAACGAAAAAATATCGTCGTAAGATTTGGAATAGTATATTTTATTATTTCCATACTCTTTTTATTGGTGATATATAAAATCGTTCAAATCCAGTTTTTTGAAAGAGATGAATGGATGAAGCTGGCTGAAAAGCAAAAAATAAGCGACATTACCGTAAAGCCGAAAAGAGGCAATATTTTTGCTGTTGACGGCCGGTTGCTGGCCAGTTCGATACCTACCTATTATGTGTATATGGATTTACGGGTTCCTGCATTGAATAAAGACGACGGCAGGTTGTTTTATGAAAACCTCGATTCTTTGTCTCTTTCATTATCGAAGTTTTTTGGAGATAAAAGTACCGTTCAGTATAAAAGAATATTGTTGAATGCATTTAAAAAACAAGATGGAAATTTACTTCTTCATCCCAAGAGAATTTCGTACGCGCAACTGAAAGATCTCAGAAAACTGCCGCTTTACAGATTCGGGAGAAACCGCAGCGGCTTATTTACCCGGGAGTTTGTACGCAGGGTAAAGCCTTTTGGCTCGCTGGCTTCACGAACGATTGGTGATGTATATGCCGATGAGGTGAAAGGGGGCAGAAGTGGTATTGAAGGTTCGTTTAACGAGCAACTGTTGGGAATTCCGGGTGTTTCAACACGACAAAAAGTGGCCAATAAATACATTGAAACGGTTGAAGTGGAGCCAGTTGACGGATTGGATGTTTACACAACGCTGGATATTGAGATACAGGATATTGCAGAAAAAGCCTTACGGGATACCATTGGCGCGTTGGGTGCAAAATCGGGTTGCATCGTGGTGATGGAAGTGCAGACAGGTGAGGTGAAAGCCATGGTGAATCTGGATTATGATGAAAAATCAGACAGTTATTACGAAGGAAAAAACCATGCACTTACCGACCGGATGGAGCCAGGTTCAACATTTAAAGTCGCTTCCCTGATCGCCGTCCTGGATGAAGGAAAAGTGAAAATTAACGATGTTTTTGACGTTGGTAATGGTGTTTTACCAATTGCCAACCGGCTGATGAAAGACCATAACTATCACAGGGGAGGATATGGCAGATTGCATGTGAATGAAATTATACAGGCTTCATCCAATGTGGGTGTTTCTAAAATGGTGATAAAATCATTTGCTGATAAGCCTGAAAAATACATTGAAAAATTATATGATCTTCGCTTGAATGATTCGTTACCTTTGCAGATGAAAGGGGTTGCGAAGCCCTGGATCAAACATCCGAAGAAAGATAAGAATGAATGGTACAAAACATCCCTTGCCTGGATTTCAATTGGATATGAATCTAAAATTCCACCTATCTACACATTAACGCTTTTCAATGCCATTGCCAACGATGGGAAGATGGTGAAACCTTTGTTTGTAAAAGCAGTCAAAAGGAATGAGGAAGTTGTACTAGCTTATGAAACGGAAGTTCTTAAGCAGTCGATATGTAAGCCCCAAACGCTGAAAGAAGTTCAGCAAACATTGAAAGAAGTAGTGGATGGGAAATTTGCCACAGCAAAAACGGCTCAATCTAAGATTGTACGGATTGCAGGGAAAACAGGTACAGCGCAAATTTCACAAGGCGGACTTGGATACAGAGCCGGTCAGACACGTCATAATGTTTCTTTTTGTGGTTATTTCCCTGCGGATAACCCGAAATATTCAGCGATTGTAGTGTTGACGGCTCCGGAAGGTGCTCCCTCGGGAGGTCGCATGGCTGGTAGCATTTTCAAGAAAGTGGCGGAACGTACCATGTTGATGAAATCAAGCTGGTCACCTGACTGCCTTGCCAATGACTCCGTCAGGAAACAACCATATCTGCCGGAAGTGAAAAGCGGGAATTCTTTTGCCCTGAAAAAGGTGGTGGATGAACTTGCGTTGCCATTGGAAAACCCCGAATTGCGGGGATGGGTGAAACAAACTTCTAATGAAGGTAACCTGCTTTCGTTAGACACTTATAAGATACAGAAAGGATTGGTTCCCGATGTGTGTGGTATGGGTGTCAAAGACGCTTTTTATATGCTGGGGGCGCTGGGGCTGGATGTCAGGGTAAAAGGTCGGGGAAAAGTCATTGCACAGAGTCTGAAACCAGGTACATTACTGAGGGAAGGGAGTATAATTGAATTGGAATTACAGTAGAATAGCAAAAAAGAACTACTATGTTGTTAAAAGAACTGCTGCTGGATATAAAGGTCCTTACTTCTGTTGGAAATCAGGAGTTGGAGATTACCGGAATTGAATTTGACTCTCGAAAAATTTCGCCGGGAAGTTTGTTTGTGGCTACACGAGGAACGACTGTCGATGGGCATGACTTTATTGCTGCTGCCATCGAAAAAGGAGCTGTTGCCGTGGTTTGCGAGCAAATGCCGGAGCTTACCGCCGGAGAAGTGACATATATTCAGGTTGCCAACAGTGCTGAAGCGTTGGGTTGCTTAGCCTCTTCGTGGTTTGGTTATCCTTCGTCGAAATTAACCTTGGTGGGCGTTACGGGAACCAATGGCAAAACAACAATCGCGACTTTGTTGTACCAGTTGTTCCGGGCTCTTGGAAATAAAACCGGATTGTTATCGACCGTTTGTAATTATATTGACGAAGTGGAAGTTGAAGCTACGCATACTACGCCCGATGCCCTGAGCCTGAATGCACTGCTTCATCAGATGGCAGAAGCAGGTTGTAGGTATGCTTTCATGGAA
>JAQVNN010000137.1 GCA_028703105.1 Paludibacter sp.
ATGTTACCCTCGAAAACCATTTCAGAAAAGATTTTAGCTGTTATCATGTGATTGATTATGATAAAATTAAGGGAGGTGTGCGCCATAAACAAACTGCTCAGGGATATGCTGACGAATCAGCCTGGGCACGGGGACAGGCGTGGGCAATTTATGGCTTTGCCGTTTGTTATCGCGAAACCAAAGATCCGCGTTACCTCGATTTAACAGACAAAATTTATAATTTCTTGTTTACTCATAAAAATATGCCGGAAGATCTCGTTCCGTACTGGGATTTTGATGCTCCTCATATTCCGAATGAACCACGTGATGTGTCGGCTGCCGCTGTCATTGCCTCCGCTTTGTATGAATTGAGTACCCTGGGTCGCCCGGAATATAAAGTTACAGCAGATAAAATTGTGGCGTCGCTCTCATCTCCGGCTTATCGTGCTATTCTGGGTACAAATGGTAATTTTTTGTTGATGCATTCAGTAGGCAGTATTCCACATGGACATGAAATTGATGTGCCACTCAACTATGCTGATTATTATTTCTTAGAAGCATTACTCCGCAAGCAAGCAATCGAAAAATAGTGGTTAATGAATAGTTGGTTAGTGGTTAATTATTTACCCTAACCAACTAACCAATAACCACTTACAAATAATCACTAACCACTAAAAAATGAACCGTATTATCCTCATAATGTTGGTCATGGGTTTTACATCCTTGTCCGGATTGTTTTCTCAGGTGAATGAGTTTACTCATCCGTCTATTATATCATTTGAAAAGGGAACAGACCCGGTAAAAGCCAGTTCGCAGTCGATACTTTCCATTTCTGATAAACATTTTAAGCATGGAAAGAAAAGTCTTTACTGGAAATGGGAAAAATCGGGAGATTCATGGCTGATAAAGCAACCGGTCTTATATTCCCCGGTTAATCCGCATCATGATAATTCGGTTGCAACTTTCGTGTTTTGGGTTTATGCACCACAAACTTATAAGGATGGAAAGCTGATTTTCAGTTTTTATAAAGAAGACGTGCTTTGCTCCTGGTTTGAATATAAATTAGGTTTTCAGGGATGGAGCGGAGCTTGGGTGGCATTCGACCGGGATATGCAGGGAAATCCGCAAGAAGGAATGGATGAGATGCGGATCAAGGTAGAAGGGGTAAGCCAGGGTGAATTGTATTTTGACCATATTATTTTATCTTCATTTCAGGATATCCGGCATCATACGGCCGATTTTCAGGCACCGTTTATCAATGTCGGGACTACCAACCACTGGCTGACTTTGCTTGATTCCTGGAATAAAACATTTGATTTGTCATTGCCGGCAGAAGTTTCTGAAAAACAAATTTCTGATATGCGGACCATTGAAAATCGCCTGACGGTTATTTTTACAGAAAAAAGCAAGCCTCTCTCTCTACAACAACTCACAAAAAAAATTAATGCCTATCAAATCCGTTATCACCAGGACGGTAGTGTTACGGGTTTACCTGTTTTTTTTGAACGTTATGGAGAAACTTATGAACGCCTGGGCGCCCCACGTTATAATCTCCTTTATGCCAATGAGATGGGTGTGATCCGCTTGAATAAACTGATGTACGATATGGCTGTGAGTTATAAAAATGCTGTCAATAAAAAAGACAAAGAAACAATTGCCGCCATGTATATTGATTTGACGCGTCATATGCTTGATCAGGGATTCAGGGCTGGTAGCGCCATGGGAACATTGCATCACCTGGGTTATAGCATGCGCTTGTATTATGCCTCCGCTATCCTGATGCATGAGGTGTTGCGCGACCATCAGCTGAACGAAACGGTGCAACAAGCTATGGAATGGTTCTCCGGTTCGGGAGAGGTGAAAACAGCACCTTCAGTGCCGGGAATGGATGTGGATGCTTTTAATACAACGCTTTCAGGACGGTTAGCAAGCATTCTTATGATGCATGATTCTCCGGAAAAAGTGCGTTATCTACAGGCATTTACCCGCTGGGTAAATAATGGATTGCTATTCTCTGATGGAACACTGGGAACTTTTAAGGTCGATGGATCGATGTTTCATCATCGGCGTAATTACCCTGCTTATGCTGTGGGCGGACTTGAAGGTGCAGTGAATGTTGCCTGGATGTTACATAATACCTCATTTGCATTAGAACAAACCGGTCGTGAAAACCTCAAGAATGCGCTTTTAACCATGCGTTATTATTGCAATTTGCTGACTTGGCCTCTTTCTCTTTCCGGACGCCATCCTGATGGGCAGGGACAATTGATTCCGCAACATTTTGCACGATTGGCTTTGTCTGGCACTCCTGATGGAAAACTTCCTGTTGATGCCGATCTGGCGGCTGCTTATCTTAGATTGGTACATGATTCGGTTACGCCTGAAGTCCGTATGTTAAAAAAAACACGCATCAATGCAGAAAAATTACCTGAAGGAAACCGCTCATTCCCTTATTCTTCCTTGCTGGTTCACCGACGCGACAATTGGATGGTTACAGCCATGGGACACAGCCGTTATTGTTGGGCAACGGAATCGTATGTCGGAGCCAACCTCTATGGAAGGTATCTGAATCATGGTCACCTGCAAATCATGGCAACCGGAAATCCTATCTCTAATTTTGGATCGGGTTTCAAGCAGGAGGGATGGGACTGGAATCATTTTCCGGGAACTACAGCGGCTGAATTACCGATGAAAGAATTGCGTGCAGACATCAAAAACCTGGATGCAGAATCGGGTTACGAAGAATTACTCCTGTCGGATGAAGCTTTTGCAGGCCCTATCAGCATAGGTAACAGAAATGGTGCATATGCCATGAAATTACATGAACATGATAAATACAACGGTTCTCTTCGTGCCCGCAAATCGTTTTTCTTTTTTGATAACCGGATAATAGCCCTGGGGAGTAATATCCGTTCCGCTTTACCTGAGAATGAAGTGCACACAACCTTGTTTCAGGTATATCAACCTGCTGAAATTAAACTTGTGGTGCTTAATAGGAGGAAAATCAGCGCTTTCCCATGTCATAAAACGACTAGTAAAAAACTGACAGAGATTTCAGACGGACTTAACAATCATTTTTTCGTAAAAAACGGTGAAGTACAGTTGAGAAGAAATGTACAACACTCATTTCATGAAGAAACCGATAAACCGACTGAAAATCCGTTTTCATTGGCTTACATCAACCACGGTAAAATGGCTGCTGCTGACCGGTATGAATATATGGTGCTCATTCAGCCGGATGCTAACACACTCAAAGCGATGCGCAAGTCTGTAGCAAATGGAAGTAAATCGCCCTATCAGGTGCTGCAACAGGATTCGATGGCACACATCGTACACGATCGTGCTACCAATACCACCGCTTACGTTTTCTTCGAAGCCGGAAGTTATCAGGATGATAGCCGCTCAGTTGAAGTTAATATCCCCGCAATGGTCATGACCGAAACACTTACCGACAATCAACTGCGTATCAGTATAGCCGATCCCGATCTGCGTTTCTATGAAGGTCCGGCCGATGAACAATACGACGAAAATGGCAAGCGCATTGAACGAAGTGTCTATTCACACAGTTGGATTAACAATCCCTCGCAACCTTCTGTGATTGAACTGACCCTCCACGGCAACTGGCTGCTCGCTGAACCTTCTGAATATATCCGCATAACATCAGCTTCAGCAGATAAAACAACTTTTGAAGTGAGGTGTCAGCATGGGTTGTCGAGGGAGGTGATGTTGAAAAGCAAGTGAGGTTTAGGTGGTTGCTTGATGGGATATTGGAATATCGGGTAGTGAAGATGAAAATTCAACATGTAGGTATGATTAGCAATAAAATAAAATACTATGAAACAGCTTACATTATTGTCTTTTTTATTTTTTTCTTTGAGTATTTTTTCTCAGGAAACTGAAACTGATATGGACTTGTTGTCGGATACGACATGGTTAAATGCTTCAAGAAAGAAAATTCAGAACAAAGATTCAGCAGTTTATTTTG